>NZ_JBFAYB010000060.1:0-53947 GCF_040681075.1 Streptomyces sp. NPDC051907
CAGCGCCTTGCGGGAGCGCTCGGCGCCCGAGATCCCGAGGATCTCCAGGGGCAGTTCGACGTTGTCCTTGACGGTGCGCGTCTCCCGCGCCGGTGAGGATCGCGCGGGGCTCGCGACCGCGCTGCTCGTCGTGGCCGTCGTCGTGAGCGCCTGGTCCGGAGGCGACGACGGCGACCGGGCACAGCCGGGCGCGCCCGGCGGCATGGTCTCCAACACCGTCCCCGGCGCCGCCGGCCCGTCGCCGTCCGCCCCCGCGCCGGAGCCGTCGGCCACCTCGGCCGGCCTGCCGACCGGCCCGGTCAACACCCGGCTGCGCAACGCCGAGAGCGACCTCTGCCTCGACGTCCGCGACGGGCGGGCCGTCGCCGGCGCCGAGGCGACGATGGCGGACTGCACATCGGGCCAGACCCAGAAGTGGGTGTACGAACAGGACGGGCTGCTGCGCAGCGCCGCCGCGCCCGACCTCTGCCTCAGCTCCCACGAGATCGACGGGGTCTCCGTCCTCGACGCCTGCTCCGTCGGCTCGGCCCCGAACGCCGGGGACGTCCGCTACGACCTGACCATCCAGGGCAATGTCATCCCCCGCTGGAACGAGGGGCTGGCGCTGGTCCCGGCCTCCGTCGACCGCGGCGCCAAGGTGGTCGTCAAGGTCCGCGACGGATCGCAGGCCCAGCGGTGGGCGACCGACGGCCTCAACGCCGCGCCCAGGATCCAGCCGGACGGCTCGACCGGCGCGCCGACCACGGCGGAGGTCAACGTCCCGCCCGAGCCGCGCGCCGGCCGCTCGCACAAGCCGCGGCGCGAGCACGGGGACGCCAGGCCAGGCCCCAGGCCGAAGCGGGAGCGCGACAGCCAGCCGCCGGGGCACAGCGTGCGCCGCGTCGGCGGCGCGGAGCGGGCGGCCGACGCCGCGCTCGGACCCGCCCCCGCTCCCTCGCCCGTACCGCCGCCGAGGCGCGTGCCCGAGCGGGAGGCGGCGCTCCCGGACGGCCGGGCGGCACTGCCCACGCTGACCTCGCGGGACGCGATGAAGCCGCCGCCCGGCGGGCCGATGGGCAGGGGGCGGCCGATTCGGGGGGCCGCCGACTGAACGGGGGAGTAGGAGAGGGGAGGAGACGCTTGGGCTTCAAGGGAGACGCTCGGGCTTCAGGCACCCTCGGGCCTTGGGCTTCGGGCGGCTCGGGGTCGGGGCGGTCTCGGGCTTCGGACGGCTCAGGGTCCGGGCGGTCTCGGGCCTCGGGCGGCTCGGGGTCCGGGCGGTCTCGGGCCTCAGGGGGTCTGGGCGCGGGGTGAGCCAGCCTCAGTCCACCCCGCGTCTCACACGTACGCCGCTCTCACGCGAACACTGGCTACGCGAACTCCGGCATCTCGCCCCCGGTCGTCGTCAGGTCAATGACGGAGAACACCGCCCCCTGCTGGTCCTCGACCACCGCGAACCGGCCGAAGGGCGTGGTCATCGGCCCGTTGTGCAGCTTCCCGCCCAGCCGCGAGACCGTGGCGACGGCGGCGTCGCAGTCCTCCACGGCGAAGTACACATTGACGAACGGCCGTGCCTCGTGGGGGAAGTCCGACGACATCTTGAACCGGCCCGCGACCGGCTGGCCGCCGATGTGCCAGAGCTTGAAGTCCTCGGTCTCGTGCTTCATGGTCTTCACCTCGAAGGGGAAGACGCTCGGGAAGAAGTGGTCCGCCTTCTCGACGTCCCGCGTGGTCACCTCGGACCACGCGTACGCCCCCGGCGCGCTGGTCTTCTCGAAGCCCTCGTGGCTGCCGGACTGCCAGGCGCTGAAGAACGCGCCGCTGGGGTCCTCGGCGGTCACCATCGTGCCGTAGTCGCCCACCGGCATCGGGTCCATCAGCAGCGCGCCGCCGTTGTCGCGGATCTTCTCGGCCGTCGCGGCGATGTCCGGGGCGGCGAAGTACAGGTTCCAGGAGGGCGGGCCGCCCATGCCGGGCATCTGCGGGACGACGGCGGCCACGGCCTTGCCGTCCGAGAACGCCTGCGTATAGCCGCCGAACTCCACCGAGCCCTCGGCGTACGTCCAGCCGAGCAGCTCGCCGTAGAAACTCTTCGCGGCGGCCAGGTCGGGGAACATCGCGTCGACCCAGCAGGGCGTGCCTTCCGGTAGCGCGGCCATGGCTTCCAGCCTCCCGTCCGAGGGCTCTGAGGTTTATCTCGCGTCTTTCACGCCATTCGACCTCACGCTATTCGCCCGGGCCGCACAACGCCCCTCGACGCGTCCGAACACCACCGCAACACCATCCGAGCCGGGTCCGAAGCGCCGTCCCGCACGGTGCTGCCATGACTTCCAAGACCTCCCCTTCTCCTTCCCCCACAGCCCGGGCGGCAGCCGGGGCGCGGCAGTGGATCGGCCTCGCCGTCCTGCTGCTGCCCGTCACCCTGATGACCGCCGACCTCGGCGTCCTATGGCTCGCAACCCCCTATCTCGCCGCCGATCTGCGGCCCACCAGCGCCGAACTGCTGTGGACCACCGACGTCTACGGATTCCTCACGGCGGGCACGCTGGTGATCATGGGCACGCTCGGCGACCGCGTCGGGCGGCGCAAGCTGCTGATGGCGGGCTCCCTGGCGTTCATCGCGGCCTCGCTGCTCGCGGCGTACGCGCCGAACCCCGAGGTGCTCATCGCCGCCCGCGCGGTGCTCGGCGTCGCCGGCGCCGCCGTGCTGCCCTCCACCCTCGCGCTGATCAGCCATATGTTCGCCGACCCCCGGCAGCGGGCCACCGCCATCGCGATGTGGGTGACCGCGCTCTCGGTCGGGCTCGCGATCGGGCCGGTGATCGGCGGGGTGCTGCTGGCGAGCTGGTGGTGGGGGTCCGTGTTCCTGATCGGCGTGCCGGTGATGGTGCTCGCCCTGGTCGCGGCGCCCGTACTGCTGCCCGAGTACCGCGACCCGGCCGCCGGGCGGCTGGACCTGCTGAGCGTGGCGCTGTTCCTGCTGGCCGTGCTGCCCGCGGTGTACGGAGTGAAGAAGCTGGCCGAGCACGGCCTCGGGCTCGCCACCGGCGTCGCGTTCGCGCTGGGCGCCGGCTTCGGCGTCGCCTTCGTCCGCAGGCAGGGACAGCTGGCCGTCCCGCTGCTCGACCTGCGGCTGTTCCGCGACCGCGCCTTCGCCGGGGCCCTGCTGACGCTTCTGTTCGGGATGCTCGCCCTCAACGGAGTGGAGTACCTCGTACCGCAGTATCTGCAGGCCGTGGCCGAACTGTCGCCGCTGGAGGCCGGGCTGTGGCTGCTGCCCGGAGCGGCGGGCCTGATCGCGGGCTCCCAGCTGACCCCGGTCCTGGCACGGCGGACGCGACCGGCGTACGTCCTGGTCGGCGGGGCGCTCGTGGCCCTCGTCGGGTACGCCGTGCTGGCCGTCGGCACGGGGGTCGCGGTCCTCGCCCTCGGCCTGGCCGTGATCATGTTCGGCGCGGCGCCGGTCAGCGTCCTCGGCACCGCCCTGGCCGTCGGGTCGGCGCCGGCCGAGAAGGCGGGCGCGGCCGCCGCCACCGGCCAGACCGCGTACGACCTGGGCCTCGCCCTCGGCATCGCCGTCACCGGAAGCGTCGCGGTCGCCGTGTACCGCGACGAGATCCCCTCGGCCGCCCCCGAGCAGGCCCGCGACACCCTGGGCGGCGCGGCCGCCGCGGCGGAGCGGCTGTCGGGGACGGCGGGCGAGGAGCTGCTGGCGGTGGCGCGGGAGGCGTTCACGTCCGGGTTCCACACCGCGGCCGTCGTCAGCGCCGGGTTCGCGCTGGTGACGGCGGTGCTGGCGGCGACGCTGCTGAGGCACATCCCCGCGATCTCGGCGGGCGAGGCGGGGGAGGCCGGGGAGGTCGCGGAGACTGCCGTGGTGGATGTGGCGGCTGAGGCGAAGGAGGGCGGCGAGCGCGTCGGGGAGACGGTCGGAGACCCTGCCTAGCGCGTCACCCCACCCCGGAAGCATCCCTGACACCCCGGAAGCGTCCCTGCCGACGGCGGCCTCGGCCCCGCAGACAGGGACGCTTCCGCGTTTCTGCCCTCTGTCCTGCTGCTCTTCTGCCCTTCTGCACCTCTGCCCTTCTGATAAGACTGCGCCCCGCCCGCCGAGGGTCCGGCGGGCGGGGCGCAGTCTCACAGGGCGGTCAGGCGCGGAACTCCGCCAGCGTGGCGTCCGCCTCCGCGAGGATCTCCTCGACCCGGGCGGGCCGCAGCGCGGCGGGCACGCCGCTGAGCTCGGTGTCGTGGAGCAGCCGCACCGACGTCTGCCGTACGCCGCAGAACTCGCCCACCCCCACCCGGAGTTGGTGCTCCATGGAGCCGCCGAGCCCGCTCTTCGCGTACTCCTTCGCGGAGCCGCCCGCGAGGCCCAGCCACAGCATCCGCTTCCCGGCGAGGCGCGGCTTGCTCCGCCCGTACGCGAAGCCGTAGTTCCACACCCGGTCGATCCAGCCTTTGACGACGGCGGGCGGGGCGTACCACCAGACGGGGAAGACCACGACGATCTCGTCGGCGGCCAGGACGCGGCCCATGTGGGCGCGGACCTCGGGGGAGTACGTCTTCTCGCGGTCCTCCCAGTCGGGTTCGTCGGCCGGGGTCAGTCGGGGGTCGAAGTCCTCGGCGTACAGGTCGAGCAGATCGACCGTGCGGCCCTCCGCCTCCAGACGGCGGTGTACGCGGCCGGCGACCTGGGCGGTGAGCGAGTCGGCGCGGGGGTGGGCCAGGACCAGCAGGGTGTGGGACATGGGTCTGCTCCTCGGATGGGTGTGGGCGCGCGGAATCGCGGGGCGCGCCGCATTGCGGGGCGCGTGGAATTGCGGCGCGTGGAATAGAAGGAAGCCCGGCCGCTGCGAGTGCGTGCAGCGGCCGGGCGCGGTTCGGTGAGTCAGCGGGGCGGTGAGTCAGGGGGGAGCCAGGGGCGGTGAACCAGGGGGACGGGTGGGCAGGTCAGATGCCGAGGCCGGAGCCGCCGCTCGCGTCGATGTTCTGGCCGGTCACCCAGCGCGCGTCGGGCGAGGCGAGGAAGCCGACCACGTCGGCGACGTCTCCGGGCTGCCCCACCCGGTTGAAGACCGAGAAGGCCGCGGCGGCCGCCTTCGCGTCGGCGTCCGCCATCCACGGGTGGATGTCGGTCTCGATGGTGCCGGGCGAGACGGCGTTGACGGTGATGCCGCGGGCGCCGAGCGTCTGCGCGAGTGTGAGCGTCAGCACCTCGACCGCGCCCTTGCTCGCCGCGTACGACGTCATCCCGGGGAAGGCGACCTTGGTGACGCCTGAGGAGATGTTGACGATGCGGCCGCCGTCGCGGAGCCGGTCGAGGCCCTTCTGGACGATGAAGAAGGGGGCCTTGGCGTTCACGGCGAAGACGCGGTCGTAGTCCGCCTCGGAGACCTCGTGGATCAGGCCGGGGCCGGCGATGCCCGCGTTGTTGACGATGATGTCCACGCCGTCGGCGTGCTCGTCGAACGCCCGCCACAGCGTCTCCGCGTCGCCGGGGACGCCCAGCTCGGCGCGGATCGCGAAGGCCTGGCCGCCCGCCTCCTCGATCGCGGCCACGGTCTCCTTCGCCGCCGCGTCGTTGGCGGCGTAGTGCACGGCGACCCGTGCGCCGTCGGCGGCCAGGCGCAGGGCGATGCTCCGGCCGATGCCGCGGCTGGCGCCGGTGACGAGGGCGGTCTTGCCGGCGAGCTTGGCGGGGGTGTCGATACGGCTCATGTCGGGGCTCCTCGGTGGTGTTGGTCCGCTGTGCCGCGGGGGTTGTGTCCGTCCGCTGTGCTGCGGGCTGGGACCAACCATCCGGCGTGCCGCTTCGGGTTCGGCTCGGATGGTGTTACGGCCCTGTTCGGGGGCGAGTTAGGGCCCCGGGTTACGGTGACGCCATGAAATTCGGGGTGTTGGGGGAAGTGGCCGTCTGGACGTCCGACGGCCGGCCCGTACGGGTTCCCGAGCTCAAGGTCCGCACCCTGCTCGCCTCGCTCCTCGTCGACGCGGGCCGCCCCGTCGCCGCCCACCGCCTCATCGACGACCTCTGGGGCGAGGAGCCGCCCGGCAACCCCGCCCGCGCCCTTCAGGCGAAGGTCTCCCAGCTGCGCCGCGTCCTGGAGGAGGCGGAGGCGGGGGGCCGCGAGCTGGTGGTCTCCCGTGCGCCCGGCTATCTCCTCGCGGCGGGCGCCGGCGCGCTCGACACCGACCGGTTCGCGGAACTGGCCGCCCGGGCGAGAGCCGCGGAGACCCCGCGGGCCAGGGCCGCCCTGCTGAACGACGCGCTCGCGCTGTGGCGGGGGCCCGCGTTCGCCGACTTCGCCGACGAGGCCTTCGCCCGGGCGGCCGTGAACCGGCTGGAGGAGGAGCGGCTGGCCGTACTGGAGGACCAGGCCGATGCGCGCCTCGCCGACGGCGAACACGCCCTGCTCGTAAGCGAGTTGGCGGAACTGGTGGAGCTCCATCCGCTGCGCGAGCGGCTGCGCGCCGTCCAGCTCAGAGCGCTGTACCGGGCGGGCCGCCAGAGCGAGGCGCTGGCCGGGTACGAAGAGCTGCGCGCCCGGCTCGCCGACGAGCTGGGCCTCGACCCGAGCCCCGAACTGGCTGCCCTCCAGCAGGCGATGCTCCAACAGGCCCCCGAGCTGGAGGCGCCGCCCGCCGCGCCCGTCGCGGTGCGCCGCCGTACGAATCTCCTCGCGCCGCTCTCCGGGCTGATCGGCCGCGAGAGCGCGGTGGACGAGGTGTGCGAGCTGCTCGGGACCCGCCGCCTCGTCACGCTCACCGGGCCGGGCGGGGTCGGCAAGACCCGTCTCGCGCTCGCCGCGGCCGGACGGCTCGCCGGGACCTTCCCCGACGGCGAGTGGATGGTCGAACTCGCCGGAGCCAGCGGCGACTTGGCCGACGTCGTCGCCGGGGCGCTGGACCTGCGGGACGACGGCGTCTGGGGCGAGGCGGAGCGCCGCGGCCCCGGCGAACGGCTCGCCGAGGTGCTGCGCGACAAGCGGCTCCTGCTCGTCCTCGACAACTGCGAGCAGGTCGTCGACGAGGTGGCGGCCCTCGCCGAGCTGCTGCTGCGCACGGCCCCCTCGCTCACCGTCCTGACGACCAGCCAGGAGGCGCTGGCACTGGCCGGCGAGACCCTGTGGCAGGTGCCGCCGCTCACCGAGCAGGGGGCGGTCGAACTGTTCACCGCACGGGCCTCGGCCGCCGCGCCCGGCAACACGGCGATCGACCCGTCCGACCAGGCCGCGACCGCGGCCGTGGCCGCGATCTGCCGCCGCCTGGACGGACTGCCGCTCGCCCTGGAACTCGCCGCGACCCGCGTGCGGGCGCTGGGAGTGCACCGGCTGCTGGAGCGCCTCGACGACCGCTTCCGCCTGCTCAGCTCCGGCCGGCGCGGCGCGCCCGCCCGGCAGCAGACCCTCCGCGCGATGATCGACTGGAGCTGGGAGCTGCTGGCCGAGCCCGAGCGCACCGTCCTGCGCCGGCTCGCCGTCCACGCGGAGGGCTGCGGCCTGGAGGCGGCGGAGGAGGTCTGCGCGGGCGACGGCGTGGCGCCGCAGGACGTACTGGACCTGCTGATCCGCCTCGTCGACCGGTCCCTGGTCGTGGCCGGCGAGACCCCCGACGGCCCGCGCTACCGGCTGCTGGAGTCGGTCTCGGCGTACTGCACGGAGCGGATGCGGGAGGCGGGGGAGTACGAGGACGTACGGACCAGGCATCTGGCCTTCTACACCTCGCTGGCCCGCCAGGCCGAGCCGCGGCTGCGCGGCCACGACCAGCGGGAGTGGCTGCGGCGACTCGACGCGGAGACCGCGAACCTGCGCGGCGCGCTGGAGACGGCGGCGGCCCAGAAGGCCCCCGAGCATGCGCTGCGCCTGGCCGACGCGCTGAGCTGGTACTGGATTCTGCGCGGCCGCCTCGGCGAGGCGAGCCGCGCGACGGGGGCGGCGCTGGACGTCGCGAGGGGCGCGGGGGACGCCGGGGCCGGTGTGCCGCCCGAGCTGCTGGCCAAGGTCGTCGTCTGGCACACCGGGATCGTCGTCCTGACCGGAGACGGCACGGACCGGGCCCAGCGGATCGCCGCGGCGCTCACGGCGTACGAGCAGGTGGACGAGCAGGTGGACGACTCCGCCGGGCTCGCCTGGGCGCGGTGGTTCCTCTCCCACGCCCTGGGCGGCACCGGCGACCTGACCGAGGGGAGCGCGCTGACCGAGCGCGCCCTCGACGGGTTCCGGGCGCTCGGCGACGCGTGGGGGGCCGCGGCCGCGCTCGCCGACCGCTCCGTTCAGCGGCTCCTCGGCGGAGACCTCGCCGGGGCGGAGGACGACGCGTCTGCCAGCGCCGACCTCTTCGCCGAAGTAGGCGACTCCTGCGGGCGGCTGTGGTCCGTCTACCCGCTCGCCTCGGTCGCCGAGATCCGCGGCGACTACCGGCGCGCGGGGCAGCTCCAGCGCTCCGGGCTGTGGACCGCGCAGGACTTCGGGCTCTCCACCCAGGCCGCCGACCTGCTCTCCGGCCTCGGGCGGACCGCGCTGCTCACCGGCGACCTGGCACAGGCCCGCGAGTACCACGAGCGCTCCCGGGCCGGCGCGGCCGAACTGGGCTTCCGCGCGGGGGAGATCAACGCGGAGCTCGGCCTCGGCCTCGGCGCGCGCAGGGAGGGGCTCCTGGAGGAGGCCGAGGAACGTCTGCGGACGGTCCTGGAGTGGCACCGCCAGGTGGGCCTCGACGGCGCGAACGCCCTGATCCACGCGGAACTGGGCTTCATCGCCGAGCTGCGCGGCGACGCGGCCGCCGCGCTGGCCCGCCAACAGGAGGGCTACAGCACGGCCCTGACGACCGGCGACCCGCGCGCGGTCGCCCTCGCCCTGGAGGGGCTGGCCGGCGCACACGCCCTCACCGGCGAACCGGCGCGCGCCGCCCGACTGCTGGGCGCGGCGTCCACGGCCCGCGCCTCCACGGGCGCACCGCTGCCGCCTGCGGAACGCACCGACGTGGACCGCATCACGCGCCGGGCACGCGAGGCGCTGGGCGAGGGGGAGTTCGAAGCGGAGTTCGCCCGCGGGGCGGAGACGGACGCGAGCGCGGTGTACGCGACGGGCTAGCGGCGTAGGAGCCGTCGTCGGACGCGTCCGTCGTGGACCGCGGGCGACGCGCTCGGCGAGGGGCGGCTCGTGTGGCGGGGCTACGGGAGAGGGAGCGCGACCTTCACCGCGTACACGGCGACGAGGCCGAACCCGATCCGGAACGTCCAGGCGCGGGCCGTCGCCGAGATCCGGGCGCCGGCGAAGCCGCTGGCCGCGACCAGCAGCTGCTGCCAGCCGAAGGAGGCGACGAAGACGCCGCCCACGAAGACCGCGCCGGCCGCGGGGCCGGTGAGGGCGGCGCCCTGTGCGGTGGTGAGGGCGGCGAAGTAGAGCGCGGTGGTGGGGTTGATCAGGGTGAGCGCGGCGAACCGGGTGAACGTCCGCACGGGTCCGCCTCCCGATGCGGCGCCCGCGTCCGTGCCGGTCCCGGACTCCGGCCCGGCGGCGGATCCGGCTGCGGATCCGGCGCCGCGCCGGGAGGCCAGCAGGCCGCGCACCGCGATGGCCATGAGCACCGCCGCCGCTACCAGCCGGACCCAGGCCTCCACGCCGGAGAGGGCGGAGGAGACGAGCGGGCCGAGGGCGGTGGCGACGGCCGCGTACGCGAGGTCGACCACGGCCACGGCGGACGCGGCGGCGACGGCATGACGGCGGTCGCGCATGCCCTCCTGGACCAGGAGCACGCCCATCGCACCGATGGGCACGGCTACGCCCAGGCCGGCCACGGCGCCGGACACCCCGGTGGTCCACAAGCTCATGCGTGCCACTGTCGGCCCTGCCCGCCGGCCCGCGCACCTGAATTTCCCGGGGGCGGAGGGGGCCCCGGGGTCTTGCCCGCCCCCTCAGTCGGCGTCGGCGAGGGGGTCGAGGACCATCGGCTGGATCTTGCCCTCCAGCATGGCGCCGAGGCCGAGTACGGCGCAGACGTCCGGGCGTTCGGCGATGTGCACCGGCATTCCGGTGGCGTCCCGGAGCATCTGGTCCAGGCCCGGCAGCAGCGCGCTGCCGCCGACCATCATGATCCCGCGGTCGGCGAGATCGGCGACCAGATCGGGCGGGCAGTCCCTGAGGACCTTGCCGATGCCGTCGAGCACGGAGGTCAGCGGGGTGTGGATGGCGTCGCGTACGGCGGCGGTGTCGACGCGCACGGAACGGGCGAGCCCGGTGGCCACGTCCCGCCCGTGGATCTCGGTGGACTCCGGGCCCTGGGTGGTGAGGCCGTTGCCGTGCAGGGCCAGTTGGAGGGGGCGTACGGACTGGCTGGGCAGCATCAGTTCGTGCTGGTGGCGCAGGTGCTGGATCACGGCGTGGTCGATGGCGTTGCCGCCCACCGGGATCCGTTCGGCCGTCACGATCGCGCCCAGCGAGAGCACCGCGACCTGAGTGGTCGCCGCGCCGCACACCATGATCATGGTTGCGGTGGGCTGCTCGACGGGCAGTCCGCAGCCGACGGCCGCGGCGATCAGGGTGTCGACCAGCTCGACCCGGCGGGCGCCGAGGCCGACGAGGGTCTCGACGGCGGCGCGCTGGGCGAGCGGGTCGCTGTCGTGCGGGGTGCAGGCGGCGGCGCGCAGCCGCGGCTTGCGGCGGAGCTGGCGGCGGAGCTTCTCGCCGAGGAGGTGACGGAGCATCCGCTGGGCCATCTCGATGTCGACGACGGTGCCGCCGGCGATGGGGCGGGCGACGCGGATGTAGTCGGGCGTGCGGCCCGTCATCTTCTCGGCGAACGAGCCGACCGCGATCAACGCGCCGGTGCGGGTGTTCACGGCGGCGACGCTCGGCTCGTCGACGACGAGCCCGGCCCCCTTGACGAAGACCCGCGTCCTGGCGGCCCCCAGGTCGACGGCGACATGGCAACGGCGCAGCTGCTCAAGGCTGACGGTCACGGCAGAACCTCCCGAGTGCGGTACTTGTTCGCATCGTCTGATCGCGAGGCGCCCGGCGCGCGCTGGGTGAGCCGGTCGGGGGTACGGAGCTGACGCCCCGCCAGATCCGTTCCCTCATCTGGCGGCCCCCGCCCCCGCCCACTTCAGCCGCGCGGGCGTGCCTTCAGCCGGTCCGGCGTTCGGAGAGGGTCCTGACCGGGGTGCCCACTCCAGCCGGTCCGGCGTTTGAGGACGGACCTCTGCTCGGGGTTGCCCGGGCTATCCGCGTGATCCCGCTCCAGCCGGTCCGGCGTTTGAGGACGCACCTCGGCTGGGGTGCCCGGGCTATCCGCGCGGGCGTGCCCAAGCCGGTCCGGCGTCTGAGGACGCACCTCGGCCCGGGCTGCCGGGGCTATCCGCGTGGGCCGGTTCAGCCGGTCCGGCGTTTGAGGACGTACCTCTGCTCGGGGTTGCCCGGGCTATCCGCGTGGGCCGGGTTCAGCCGGTCCGGCGTTTGAGGACGCACCTCGGCCGGGGCTGCCGGGGCTATCCGCGTGGGCCGGGTTCAGCCGGTCCGGCGTTTGAGGACGGGCCTCTGCTCGGGGTTGCCCGGGCTATCCGCGTGGGCCGGGTTCAGCCGGTCCGGCGTTTGAGGACGCACCTCAGCCGGGGTGCCCGGGCTGTCCGCGGGGGCGTGCCTTCAGCCGGTCCGGCGTTTGAGGACGGACCTCCGCCCGGGGATGCCCGAGCCACCCACCCACTACAACACCCTCTGCAGCAACCCCCACGTAAACTCCGCCACCACCCTCTCCCCCTCCCCCACCGTCAGCTCCAGCCGCCACCTCGTCGGCGCCGAACCCTCCATCGGCCGCGCCGGCGGGAACGCCCTCGCCGCCTCGTCCACCGTGCACGACCACGGCGTCAGGTCGTCCGCCGTCCGCAGCTCGGGGCCCGGCGCCCCCGGGGCCCGTACCAGCCACTCGTTCCACACCGCCCCGCCTTCCGCCGCCAGCACCTCGAACCGGAGATCGGGCCAGAGCGGCACCGGCCACAGCAGCGCGTCGCACTCGAGGTCGCCGATCCGCCGCCGTTCGACCCGCTCCGGCTCGCGGAGCACCGAGCGGTACCGGGCCAGCGCGCCGCGCCTGCCGCGCCCGTGGACCATCGCCTGCCAGCGGCGATTCGCCTCGCGCATCTCGCCGACGGACGCGCCCAGCCTCTGGCGGGCGTCCTCCACGAGCCCGGGCTGGTGGTCGGCCATGCGGCGCAGGAGCACCAGCTGGAAGTCGAGAGGGCCGAAGGGGGCGGGAGTGGTCATGCCCGACATCCTGCCCCGCCGGGGCCTGCCGCAAGGGCGTCAACTCCGCACAGCCGACCCGATCCGGAAGTGAAGATTCCACACAGGATCCTCACAGCCCCACCTACTGTTGGTTCGCGGCGCCGCATAGCCTGCGGACGCCATGGATTACTGCCACTCGTGCCGACGGCACCTCAACGGCGCTCTGGCGTGTGCCGGGTGCGGTACGCCGGCTGAGGAGCTTCGACGTACCGATTTCAGCCAGCCCGCGGCGGACACCGTCTTCGAACTCGACGAGGTGTCCGAGCCCGCGCCGCCCCGCCGTGCGCGCCGCCAGGCTCAGCCCCCGCCGCGCCGCAAGCCGGCTGGGCGTGCCCGCCGGGCCCGCAAGAGACGCGGCCGCAAGGTGCTGCTCGGCACGTTCGGGCTGGTGCTGGCCGCAGGCGCGCTGAGCCTGGCCGAGCTGGCCATGGAGAGCCCTGGAGACGACGGCGCGGCGACCGCTGTGAAAGAGGACGCGACGGTCGAGACGGAGGACGCGCCGGAGCCCGACGGCCCCGACGAGACTCCGCAGGGTCCGGAGCCGGTGACCGACCCGGTCGCCTCGACGTCCGCGTCCAAACGCCCGACGGGCACGGGCAGCACGGGCGCCGGCGCGGGTACCGGCGCCGGCGGCCCCGCCAAGGGCCCGGGGGCAGGCGGCCCGGGGGCCACCGCCTCCGGCCCCGCCAAGGGTTCTCCCTCCGCTTCCGCGTCCCCCGACCCGTCCGGCAGCGCCTCCCCGTCGTCCTCCGACGACCCGCCGACCGGCGACGACCCGCCGAGCAAGTCTCCGCTGCCCGCTCCCGCGCCGCCCGAGCCGGAGCCGAGCCCGACCGAGACGTGCGACCGGTTCCTGTGGTGGTGCATCTAGCGGTGCGTCGAGCGGCGCCCGGGGCGCCGCCGAAGAACCGGCCGCCCGGTCGTCCGACCGCCTAGACGCCTACGACAGCCCCTACGGCCCTCGGCGTCCACGACAGCCCCTCGGTCCTCGACGTCCAAGGGCGGGCCAAGCCCTACGGCACCTCGACGGCGCCTCGGCGCCTGCGGAAGCCCGACGCCCCCTCGACGTCCGTCCGCGAGTCAGCCGGCCACCCTGCCGCGCCTCGACGCCCGCGACGGGGCCACCCCTCCGCCCCCGACGGACCCCCCTACCGCCCCTCAACCCCCAGCATCCGCTGCAGCAGATCCCGCAGCACCCTGCGCTCCTCCTCGCTCAGCTGCGCCAGCGGCTCGCGTGCGAAGTCCAGCGAGTCCCGCAGCCGGCGCGCCGTCCCCCGCCCCTCCTCCGTGGCGGCCGCGATCTTGACCCTGCGGTCGTTCGGGTCGGGCCGCCGCTCCACCAGGCCCCTCGCTTCCAGCCGGTCCACGATGCCCGTGATGTTCGACGGCTCGCACTTGAGCCGCTGTGCGATGCGGCGCATGGGCGTGGGCTCCACGGCGAGCAGCGCCAGGACCCGCGCCTGGGTCCCGGTGAGGGCGTGCTTCGCTGCGGCCTGCTCGTACTCCGCGTGGTAGCGGGCTACGACGGTGCCGATCAGCTCGACGACTTCGAAGGTGAGTGGATCAGTGCGGGAAGCGGCCATGAGGTCGAGGATACCCAGATACTTGACAACATGAAATATCTAGGTCCATGGTTGTTTCACCTAGTGAAGCATTTCAAGGAGGCACCGCAGCATGTCGAAACTTCCCGCATCCAGCCGCGAATGGCACCTGGTCGCCCGCCCCCACGGCTGGCCCAAGGCGGAGGACTTCGCTCTGCGTGAGGCCCAGGTGACCGAGCCGGCCGAGGGTCGCGTCCTCGTGCGCAATCTGCACTTCTCGGTCGACCCGTACATGCGCGGCCGGATGAACGACGTGAAGTCGTACGTCCCGCCCTTCCAGCTCGACCAGCCCATGGAGGGCGGCGCGGTCGGCGAGATCGTCGCCTCCAACGCCGAGGGCTTCGCCGTCGGCGACTACGTCCTGCACGGCCTGGGCTGGCGCGAGTACGCCGACGTGCCCGCGAAGCACGCCACCAAGGTCGACCCCTCGCTCGCCCCGCTCTCCGCGTACCTCGGCGTGCTCGGCATGACCGGCCTCACCGCCTACGCCGGCCTCTTCGACGTCGCCTCCTTCAAGGAGGGCGACACGGTCTTCGTCTCCGGCGCGGCCGGCGCGGTCGGCAGCCAGGTCGGCCAGATGGCGAAGCTGAAGGGCGCCTCCCGCGTCATCGGCTCCGCCGGCTCCGACGAGAAGGTCAAGCTGCTCACCGAGGAGTACGGCTTCGACGCCGCGTTCAACTACAAGAGCGGCCCGGTCGGCGAGCAGCTGAAGGCGGCCGCCCCCGACGGCATCGACGTCTACTTCGACAACGTCGGCGGGGACCACCTCGAGGCCGCGATCTCCTCGTTCAACGTGAACGGCCGCGCGACCATCTGCGGCATGATCGCCCAGTACAACAACACCGAGCCGACCCCCGGCCCGCGCAACCTCGCGCTGGTCATCGGCAAGCGGCTGCGTCTGCAGGGCATGCTCGTCAACGACCACGCGGCGCTCCAGCCGCAGTTCGTCCAGGAGGTCTCCGCCTGGATCCGCTCCGGCGAGCTGAAGTACGACGAGACGGTCGTCGAGGGCATCGAGAACGGCTTCGAGGCCTTCCTCGGCCTGCTGCGCGGCGAGAACACCGGGAAGATGATCGTTTCGCTGACCCGCTAGTCTCGACCCGAGCCGCCGCGGTCGTGGGCGCGAGCCGCGGTGAACCAGCAGGAGGAAACCTCTACATGTCCATCCAGCACTCCGACGTCCTCTACACCGCCGTCGCCACCGCGGAGAACGGCCGCGACGGCCGCGTCGCCACGCACGACGGCCAGCTCGACGTCGTCGTCAACCCGCCGAAGGAGATGGGCGGCTCCGGCGCGGGCACCAACCCGGAGCAGCTCTTCGCCGCCGGCTACAGCGCCTGCTTCCAGGGTGCGCTGGGTGTCGTCGCCCGCCAGGAGAACGCCGACGTCTCCGGCGCGACCGTCACCGCCGAGGTCGGCATCGGCAAGAACGACGACGGCTTCGGGATCATCGTCAAGATCTCGGCGACCATCCCGAACGTCGACGCCGCCACCGCGAAGGACCTGATCGAGAAGGCCCACCAGGTCTGCCCGTACTCCAAGGCGACCCGCGGCAACATCACGGTCGACCTCGCGGTCTGATCGGTCTGATCGCCGGCTGATCCCGGTGTGATCGCCGTCTCGCCCCGTGAGGGTCCCCCCGGACGAAGTCTGGGGGAGATTGAGGCGCGGGGTCCGGGGCAGCGCCCCGCGGGCCGCCCGCACAGGGGCACGCACCCCCGGCCCCGGGGGCCACGCCCCCGTGCGATCGCCGAGGCGTTCCGCGCGAGCGGCGTTCCGCACAAGCGGCCGAGGGCCGCACCCCCGCGGGGGTGCGGCCCTCAGCCGTGAGCACGCTCAGCGCCGCCCCCTCGGCGGCGGCCGTCACAGCAGCAGCGCCCTGCCGAGCTGCGCGAAGAGCCCCTTCGGATGGTCGCGGAACAGCGGCTCGGTGCCGAACAGCACCACATCCGCGCCCCGCGCGCTCACCCCGCTGACGACCGCCGCCTTGCCGGCCGCGTCCTTCGGGCCGCCCGTGCCGTCCTCCGACGGCCGCCAGTGCCCGGCCACGAGCGGGTTCCCGGCGCCGTACGACTGCTCGACGCGCACGCCCGGGCCCAGGTCGGTGAACCAGAGCGGGGAGTAGACGAAGGTGCGCGCCGGAGCGCCGCCGGTGACCGGGCTGTTCTTCGCGTTGGCGACCTTGACCACGCCGTTCGCGGACCCGTTCCCCTCGGTCGGCCTGGCCTTGATCAGACCGGCGGCGGCGTTGAAGGCCGCGCCCTGCGAGCCGAGCCCGACCACGGCGCCGCCGCGCGCGAGGAACGCGTCCAGCGCGGTGCGGGCGGCCGGGTTCAGCTTCGCGTAGTCCAGGTCGCTCGACACATACAGCGCGTCCGTCCCCGACCAGTCGTACCCCTCGTTGAGCACGTCGGTCGAGACCGGCTGGACCGGGAAGCCCATCTCGCGCAGCCCGAACAGCTCGCCCGGGCTCACCGCCGCGGCCACCGCGGTCCGGTGCAGCGCGCCCCGGCCCCTCTCCTTCGTGGCCGCGAACGCCACGCCGAGCCGGTCCGCGAGCACGCCCGCCACCCCGCGGGCCGAGCCCGGCACGATCGCCGAGCCGTCCGCCGCGCGCCGCACCCGCACGCCCTGCGCGAGGAGCGAGTTGAGCGCGGCGATCTCCTTCGGGTCGGACAGCCGCAGCCGCAGATCCCCGAACGGGGCGACGTACCCGGTGGGGGAGGCGGCGTGGACCGGGCGCCCCACCACCCGCAGATCGCCCTTGACCGCCTTGTCGACGGTCGCGCCCCACAGCAGCCCCAGGCTCCAGCCCGAGATGTCGTACATCGTGGAGACGTCCGCGCTGATGTCCCGGCCCTCGGCCAGCATCACATTGGCCAGCCCGCGCTTGGGCTGGTGCATGTCGACGACGTACGAGCCGGCCGGATACACGCGCCCCGCCAGCCGGAAGGGCAGCACCGCACGCTCCACGCGTACGTCGTTGGCGACCAGATGGTCCACCAGCCGGGCCGCCGCGGTCGCGCTGCGCTGACCGGCCCCCGCCGGGACGACGTACGCGCGCGGGAAGCGCGTGGTGTAGACGTCCTCAGGGCCGATGCCCGGAACGCCCGGCACGGTCTCCTCGGACACCGGCCGCTGGGCCTCGCCCGCCGCGCCGCGGCGGAAGGTCTCGATCTGGTCGGCGATCACCGAGGAGCGGTGGGCGTCGGTGTACGCCAGCGTCGCGCGCATCGCGGCGCCCGCGACGGCCGTGTTGATCGCGGACCGCCGGCGCAGCTCGGCGACGGGCAGGGAGTCGTACTCCTCGTTGTTCACCGCCATCGGGAACTCGATGGTGTGCGAGGCGACGGCGCCCTGGAAGGGCATGTACTGCGGGGTGAAGATCGGAGGCCAGTCGTCCCAGCCCTCCTTCTGGTCGCGGAAGGGGATGACCGCGGGCTCGACGCCGTCCTTCGCCGGTGTGTAGCCCAGTCCGTTGACGGCCTTCTCCATGCCCAGGGCGTTGGCGTAGGAATTCTTGAGGAAGAGGTCGTACTCGTAGTTCTCGCCGTGCGGGGGAGTCGTCGGCTCGATCAGCGTGCCGTTGACGTATCCGTGCAGGTCGAGCATGACGGCGGGCTGCTTGTCGATGGCGATGTGCTGGATGGCGCGCGCCTCGGGCTGCGAGCCGGTGACGAAGTCCCGGTTCAGGTCGAAGCCGTTCGCGTTGGCGCGGGTGCCGGCGATACGGCCGTCGGGGTTGGCCGTGACGTTGAGGTAGATCCGGTTGCGGCCCAGCAGCTCGGCGGTCTTGCGGTCCTTCTTCTTCGCGAGCTCCTCGATGAGCCGCAGGGCGGCGTCGGCGCCCTCCCACTCGTTGCCGTGGATGTTGTTGTTGATGAAGACCGGCGTCTTGTACGCGGCCTTCACGCGGCGGTCCTTGGCGGCGGCGGCCGGGGAGTTCTCGATCAGCTCCCGCATCCGCTCCTGCTCACGGGCCTGCTGCGCGGTCTCGGGCGCGGTGAGGGTCACCAGATACAGCTCGTGCCCGCCGGCGGAGTGCCCCGCGACCTCGACGCTGACGCGGTCGCCGAGCCGCTGCAGGGCGTTGAGGCGCGGGGCGATCGAGTGGTACGGAGTCAGGCCCAGCTTGATCGACTTGTCGTCCGGGTTCTCGGGCGGGACCTCCAGCCGGGTCCGGCGCGGGTAGCCGCCGCTCCGGGCGAGCTCGGGGGCGGCCGTGGGCGCGGCTCTGAGGGCGTTCGCGGCCACGGACGGGGGCGCCGAGGCGGCGGGCTCGCCGTCGTCGCGCCCGCCTCCCTCCCGTACGGGATACGGCGTCGGGTCGTTGCGGCCGGGGGCGGCGGTGGCCGGGGCGGGGGCGAGGAGGACCGCCGCGGCGAGCGCGGCGGTGGCGATGAGGACGGGGCGGGGCAGGCCCATGCGTACAAAACCTCCATTGGATGATCAGAAGTGATCAGTACGCGGTGTCTACCGTGTCGTCACTCGAACAACAAGAGGGCGCAAGTGCGACGTTGGCCGGCGCGTCCGGACGCGCCGCCCCCGATAATCGGAGCGGCCGCCCCCGATAAACTGTGCGTATGCGTGATCTTGGGGTGGGCTTCGGCTACTTGATGAAGGGCCAGCGCTGGGTCGGCGGGCACGGCCGGCAGCTCGGCTGGGGCCTGCTGCCCGGCCTGGTGACACTGGTGCTGTACGCGGCGGCGCTGTTCGGCCTCGCCTATGGAGCGGACGATCTGACCGCGTGGGCGACGCCGTTCGCCGACGACTGGTCCTCGCCGTGGCAGGGGGCCTTCCGCGGCTTCTTGACCGCCCTGCTCTTCGTCTTCGGGCTGTTCCTGGCGGTCATCACCTTCACCGCGGTGACGCTGCTGGTCGGCCAGCCGTTCTACGAGTCGCTCTCGGAGGCGGTCGACCGCAGCGAGGGCGGCGAGGTCCCCGAGTCGGGGCTGCCGCTCTGGCGCGAGCTGTGGATCTCGGCCCGCGACTCAATGCGGGTGGTGGCACGCGTGGTGCTGTACGGCGTGCTGCTCTTCGCGCTCGGCTTCATCCCGGTCGTCGGGCAGACCGTGGTCCCGGCGATCGCCTTCTGCGTCTCGGGCTTCTTCCTGGCGGAGGAGCTGACGGCCGTGGCCCTTCAGCGACGCGGCGTCGAGCTGAAGGAGCGACTGGCGCTGCTGCGGGGGCGCCGGATGATGACGCTGGGCTTCGGCGTGCCGCTGGCGCTGGCCTTCGTGGTCCCGTTCGTGGCGGTGTTCCTGATGCCGGGCGCGGTGGCGGGAGCGACGCTGATGGTCCGCGACCTGGTGGACCCGCCCGCGGACCGCGAGCCGTCCGCCGCCGCGGCCGGTTCGACGGCGGGGGCGCAGGGAGCCCCGGGAGCGCCGGGATCGCCGTACAGCTTCGGCAAGAACTGACCGCCTGAGGGGCCGACGGACTCGGCCGGAGCCGGACGAACGGACTCAGCGGGAGGCGGTGCCGGCGCCGGACGAGAGGTCGAGCTCGGCGAGCACGAACCCGGGCGCGTCCGCGCCCGCGTCGGCGATCAGGCCGCCGTCCGGCCCCCAGACGCCGCTGTGGCCCCGGCACTCCCCGGCGTCGCTGGGCCCGACGAGGTTGCCGAGGACGACGTACAGCCCGTTGTCCCGGGCCCGGACGGGATAGACGACGTCGAACGAGTCGTTACCGATCTCGAGCGCGGAACTCGCGATGTACAGCCGGCAGCCGTCGGCGCGGGCGCGCTCGGCGAGCTCCGGGAAGCGGTTGTCGTAGCAGACGGCGAGCGCGCACAAGACCCCGTCGACGCTGAACCGTCCGTCGGTCGTGCCCGGCTCGAACAGGTCGATCTCGACTCCGTGCAGATGCCGTTTGTCGTAGCGGGCCAGCAGCCGGCCGTCGCCCCCGAAGACGAGGGAGGCGATCTGCGGCCGCCCGTGCGCGCCCTGGGCGACGCAGTTGACGACGGCGACGGCGCCGGTCGCCCGACAGGCCTCCCGCAGGGGCTCCAGGCGCGGATCGTCCTCGCTGACCCACAGCCCCGGATCAGCCGCGATGATCTTCAGCTCGTACCCGGTGAGGACCAGCTCCCCGAACACGACGAGCCGGGCGCCTCGCGTGCCTGCCTCGCGGACGAGCCCCTGCACGGCGTGGACGTTGCTCTCGACGTCTCCGGGTATGGGCGTGATCTGGGCGGCAGCGACGATCATGCTCCCCATCATGCCCCGTCCCTCCGCGAACATCCGCCTCCGCTTCTCGCCGCCCGGCGCGGTCCGCGCGCAGTCCGCGAGCCACGTCCCCGGGCGCCGGGCAGGGGACGCGACACGCCCAGCGCCCCGCCCCGCGCCCCCGCCCCCCGTCCTACGCGTTGTCCGCCGCGACCCGGATGATCTCGCGGACCTGGGCGATGATGTCCAGCCGGTTGCGGACGAAGTCCGGGTCCGTGATCTCCGTCGTGTTGCCCGCGCCGAACTGGAGCACCGGCGTGTGCACATGGCCGCCCGGGATCTTCAGGCCCAGCCGGTCCCGCAGCAGCGTCGCGCGGTAGGCGATCTCGTTCGACAGGTAGTCGCCGCCGCCTCCCGCGCGCGCCGTCGAGCCCGCCGTCGGGCCCTCGGGGCGCACCACCGGCGTGCTCCCGCCCGCCGGGATCTCCGTCACCGACGTGTTGTCGTACACCGGGAAGCGGCCCGTCTGCGCCGCGACGATCGCCTGGTACGGCAGGCTCGTCGCCGTCCACTGCGGCTGCGACGCCGGGTCGCTCACCGGCACCGTCCCCGTCCGCGACACGTTCTCGTTGTCCCCGAACCCGCCCCGCCACGCCCCGTTGAAGCGCTCGACGTCGACCCGGCCCACCCGGCCCTGGCTCACCGTCGTGAACAGGTCCGCCTCGGGCAGCCGGCCGCGCAGCGTCCGCTCGACCGTGCCGTCCGCGAAGTCCTGCCAGCGCACCGGGAAGACCGCCGTCTCGATCCGGGCCCGCTGCCCGTCCGCTGTGCGGATCCACGTCCCGTCCAGCGCGAGCGCGGTGGCCCCCGACGGATTGCTGATCCGCACGTCCCGGTCCAGCGTGAACGGGTCGAAGCCGGTCATCACGATCCGCTTGACGCCCTTCCCCGCCGGGAAGTCCATCGCGTCCTGCCCACGCGACCCGCGCTCCAGGCGGTCCAGGAGACGGGCCCGCTGATCCGGCGAGAGCCCGAACTCCGGCTCCCACTGCCGAAGCTCGCTGGTCAGCGCCAGCCGCGCCCAGTACAGCGGCCGGTCGTCGTCCCGGCTCAGATCGCCTCCGGCCGGCCCCCGGCCCTGCGCCCGGTCCACCGCCTGCTCCCACAGACGCGCCCCGTGCCGTACGACCGCCCGCTCGGCCTGCTCGTACGACCGCGCCCGCCCCAGCTCCCGCTGGAGCCTCGGCGCGACCGCGTCGAATCCGCTGCGCCGCAGGATCTCCTGCGGCGCCGCCCGGCCCAGCCGCTGCTCCTCGACCGTCGGCGGAAGCGGCGCCGAGGCCTGGGCGGGGGCCGGGGGCTGAGCCCGAGCCGCGGGATCGGCCGCGGCCGACGGGCCCGCCCCCACGGTGAGCGCGGCGGAGGCGAGCAGAGCGACGCCGAGTGCGTCCAGGCGGGCGCGTATCCGAGACACGAGGTTCCTTCCGGTCGGGTGGCGGAAGTATCGCCTTCCTCCAACGGCCGTGGCTAGCACGTCACTTCAGCCACACCCGCGCCACGGAACCCGTACCCAGCCCTTCGCGTCAGAGCGTCAGACGCTCATCGGGGCGGCTCCGAGGCCGTCACATTGCGGTACGCGATCTCCGCGAGCTGCTCCTGGCCGTTCCTGCTGGGGTGGAACCAGTCCCAGCGGCTCAACTGCTTCCCGCTGAAGCGGTAGTCGAAGACGGCCCCGCCGTCGTACCGGCAGCGCAGGTCCTTCGCGCAGACCTCTTTCAGCACCTCGTTGTACGCCATGACCCGCTCGTGCACGAGCGTCCGCCGCTGCTGCGCCTTCACGCTCACATCGTCCGCGTCGCCGAGCATCGACGCGCAGATCCCCAGCTTCCAGATCTGCTTGCCCAGCGGATCGCCGCGCCCGGTCGACCACAGCCGCTTGAGGTCCGGCACGCTCGACACATACACCTGCGTCTTGGGGGCCGTACGCCGCAGCTTGCCCATCGACTCCTTGAAGGACGCCCGGAACTCGGTGACCGGAGTCATCTGTTCCGGCGTGTCCGCGCAGGCGTCGTTCGCCCCGACCATGACGGTGACCAGGCCGGGCTTCTTCTCAGCGGCGCGGGACATCTGCTCGGGCAGATCGCTGACGTCCGCGCCGGAGCGGGCGAGGTTCCAGCTGCGCTCGGTGAGGCCCGACTCGCCGATCAGACGCAGCGCGAGGCTGCGCACCCTGGCGTCCGTGCCGGTGGCCCAGGACACCTCGGGGCAGTCCGACAGCACCAGGCAGGCGTCGAAGCCACGGGTGATGGAGTCGCCGACGGCGGCGACCGACTCGGGGCTGCGGTCCCACACGGGGGTGGGAGAGGGCCGGGGCCTGGGCGAGCCGTTCCCCCGGGAGTCCGACGAGGAGTCACATGCGGTCGCCAGCACGCCGGTCGCGACGAGAACGGCAGCCGCCAGGGCTGCCGTGGCACGGTGTGAGCGGCGTGTCGTATCGGTCTCCCGCATCCCCTGTTCCCCTCCGATTCGGGGGTCTCTGCCGTCCTGCCGGGTGAAAGCTTGGTGCGTACGGACCCCTGGACCGACGGTACGTCACCCCTCGGCCATCGCCGCACGGTAGCTTTTCCCCGTCGACCCAGAGGCGTGTGCCCATCGGCTTCAGTAAATTACATCACGTCACATGCTGTCCCTTTTGTGGAGATTGACTCCCGATGCTGTTTACTGAGGCCGCTGGGAAGGCGATCCTCGTCCCACACTGGAGGTCCCGGTGACGACACGTGGCGTTCTGTACGTTCACTCCGCACCGCGCGCGCTGTGCCCGCACGTCGAATGGGCGGTCGCGGCAGTGCTAGGCGTGCGGGTCCAGCTCGACTGGATCCGGCAGCCGGCCTCGCCCGGCACCTGGAGAGCGGAGTTCTCCTGGCAGGCGGAGGCGGGAACGGCCTCCAAGCTGGCGTCCGCGCTGCGCGGATGGCAGCTGCTGCGCTTCGAGGTGACCGCGGAGCCCTGCGCGACGGCGGAGGGCGAGCGCTACAGCGCCACGCCGGAGCTCGGCATCTTCCACGCGGTGACCGGCATCCACGGCGACATCCTGATCCCCGAGGACCGGCTGCGGGCGGCGCTGGCGCGGTCGACGCGCGGCGAGACGGACCTGGAGGCGGAGATCGCGAAGCTGCTGGGCAAGCCCTGGGACGACGAGCTGGAGCCCTTCCGCTACGCCGGCGAGGGCGCCCCGGTCCGCTGGCTCCACCAGGTGGTCTGAGAGCCGCGCAGGCGCCCGGCGAGCGACGACGAAGGCCCGCCTCCCCGTCGGGGGAGGCGGGCCTCGCTGTCTGTCGTCAGCGGCCTCGGCGCCCGGCGTCGGCCGGGCGCCCGGTGGGGCCTCAGACCGTGCGGAACGCCAGGACCACGTTGTGGCCGCCGAAGCCGAACGAGTTGTTGATCGCGGCGATCGTGCCCTGCGGAAGCGGGCGCGGCTCGCCGCGGACCACGTCCGCGTCCACCGCCTCGTCCAGCTCCTCGATGTTGATGGTCGGCGGGGCCGTCCGGTGGTGCAGGGCCAGGACCGTGGCGACGGTCTCGATGCCGCCCGCGCCGCCCAGCAGGTGACCCGTCATCGACTTCGTGCCGGAGACCGCCACATGGTCGAGGTCGTCGCCGAGGACCTTGCGCAGCGCCTTGATCTCCGCGACGTCGCCCTGCGGCGTGGACGTCGCGTGCGCGTTGAGGTGCACGACCTCCGAGGCCTTCAGGTCCGTCGAGTCCAGCAGGTTCTGCAGCGCCGTCGCGATGCCCCGGCCGGTCGGCTCGGGCTGGGCGATGTGGTGGCTGTCCGCGGACAGGCCCTGGCCCAGGACCTCGCAGTAGACCCGCGCGCCGCGCCGGGCGGCGTGCTCGGCCGACTCCAGGACGACGACGCCGGCGCCCTCGCCGAGGACGAAGCCGTCACGGCCGGTGTCGTAGGGACGAGACGCCTTCTCGGGCTCGTCGTTGTTCTTGGACATCGCCATCATGTTGGCGAACGCGGCGATGGGCAGCGGGTGGATCGCCGCCTCCGTGCCGCCCGCGACGACGACGTCGGCGCGACCGGTGCGGATCATCTCCACCGCGTAGCCGATCGCCTCCGCGCCGGACGCGCACGCCGAGACCGGAGTGTGCACGCCCGCCTGGGCGTTCACCTCGAGGCCGACGTTCGCGGACGGGCCGTTGGGCATGAGCATGGGCACGGTGTGCGGCGACACACGCCGTACGCCCTTCTCCTTCAGTACGTCGTACTGGTCGAGCAGAGTCGTCACACCGCCGATGCCGGACGCGATGACCGTGCCCAGACGCTCGGGGGTGATCTTGTCGTCCTCGCCGGCGGGGGCCGTGTAGCCCGCGTCCGCCCAGGCCTCGCGCGCCGCGATCAGCGCGAACTGCGCCGAGCGGTCCAGCTTGCGGGCCAGCGGGCGCGGCAGGACGTCGCCCGGGTCGACCGCGGCGGGCGCGGCGATCCGGACCGGAAGGTCGGCGAAACGTTCGCCCTCGAGGGCCTTGACCCCGGAGCGCCCGGCGAGCAGGCCCTCCCAGGTCGATGCGCTGTCGCCACCCAACGGTGTGGTTGCGCCGATACCGGTGACGACCACGGTGCGATTGGTCGAGCTCACAGGAATTCTTTCTCCACGTTTAGAGGGTGCTGAATCTTTTACGACGCCACCGTCAGGTGGCGACAAGCGCGTTCAGGCTCAGGCCTGGTGCTTGAGGATGTAGTCGGCGGCGTCGCCGACCGTCTTGAGGT
Organism: Streptomyces sp. NPDC051907; assembly: GCF_040681075.1. Lineage (NCBI taxonomy): Bacteria > Bacillati > Actinomycetota > Actinomycetes > Kitasatosporales > Streptomycetaceae > Streptomyces > Streptomyces sp. NPDC051907. Next base: position 24,803 of record NZ_JBFAYB010000060.1, read on the forward strand.
TCTTGACGTCCTCGTCCGGGATCTTGACGTCGAAGCGCTCTTCGGCGGCGACGACGACCTCGACCATGGACAGCGAGTCGACGTCCAGGTCGTCGGTGAAGGACTTGTCAATCTGGACGTCCTCGACCGGGATGCCGGCGATCTCGTTCACGATCTCCGCGAGACCTTCGACGATCTCTTCCTGAGTGGCGGCCATGTGGCGCTCCTTCGGTGTGTGTCTCAGAGGGTGTGCAAGCCGGAATATCCGGTCTGCCTAGGGGAGGGTAACGACCGACGCGGCGTAGACGAGACCCGCCCCGAAGCCGATGACCAGCGCGGTGTCGCCGCTCTTGGCCTGTCCGGTCGCCAGAAGCCGCTCCATAGCGAGCGGAATCGAGGCGGCCGAGGTGTTGCCGGTGGTCTCCACGTCACGGGCGACCGTGACGTGCTCCGGCAGTTTCAGAGTCTTCACCATCGAGTCGATGATGCGCATGTTCGCCTGGTGCGGGATGAAGACGTCCAGGTCGTCCGCGGTGATCCCGGCCGCGTCGAGCGCCTGCTGGGCGATCTTCGCCATCTCGAAGACGGCCCAGCGGAACACCGCCTGGCCCTCCTGCGTGATGGCGGGGAACTTCGCGACCTCACCGTCACGGTAGTCCGTCCACGGGACGGTCTGCTTGATCGTGTCGGACTTGTCGCCCTCGGAGCCCCAGACCGTGGGTCCGATCGCGGGCTCTTTCGAGGGGCCGACGACGACCGCGCCGGCGCCGTCGCCGAACAGGAAGGCCGTCGCGCGGTCCTCCAGGTCGGTCAGGTCGCTCAGCCGCTCGACGCCGATGACGAGCACGTACTCCGCCGAGCCCTCGACGACCATGCCCTTGGCGAGGGTCAGCCCGTAGCCGAAGCCCGCGCAGCCGGCGGAGATGTCGAACGCGGCCGGCTTGTTGGCGCCGATCTTGTCCGCGATCTCGGTGGCCACGGCCGGAGTCTGCTTGAAGTGCGAGACCGTGGAGACGATCACGCCGCTGATCTGCTGCGGAGTCAGCCCGGCGTCGGCGATCGCCTTGCCGGCCGCCTCGACCGACATCGCGGTCACGGTCTCCTCGGGGGAGGCCCAGTGGCGGGTGGCGATGCCGGAGCGCGAGCGGATCCACTCGTCGGACGAGTCGATCGTCTCGAGGATCACCTCGTTGGGCACGACCCGGGTCGGGCGGTAGCCGCCCACGCCCATGATGCGCGCGAACGGGGCGCCCTGGCTGGGCTTGATCTTCGACATACGCAACGGCTCCTTGTCAGGCCTGGGCGGCGTGCTCGGCGACGAGCGTGCGGGCCGCGTCGAGATCGTCGGGGGTCTTCAGCGCGAGCGTCTGCACACCCGGCAGGGCGCGCTTGGCGAGACCGGTGAGCGTACCCCCGGGACAGACCTCGATGAGGGCGGTGACGCCCTGCGCCTTGAACGTCTCCATGCACAGGTCCCAGCGGACCGGGTTGGCGACCTGGCCGACCAGACGCGAGACGACCTCGGCGCCGGTGCCGACGGTCTGCCCGTCCTTGTTCGAGACGTACGGCACGGTCGGGTCGGCGACCGCGAGGCCGTCGGCGGCCTGCTGCAGGGTCGCGACCGCGGGAGCCATGTGGTGCGTGTGGAACGCGCCCGCCACCTTCAGGGCGATGACGCGCGCCTTCTCCGGCTTGTCATCGGCCAGCGCGGCGAGCTGCTCGGCGGTGCCCGCGGCGACGATCTGGCCGGCGCCGTTGACGTTCGCCGGGGTCAGGCCGAGCTTCTCGAGGTGGGCCACGACCTGCTCCGGGTCGCCGCCGAGGACGGCCGCCATGCCGGTCTCGGTGACGGCTGCGGCCTCGGCCATGGCCAGGCCGCGGGTGCGTACGAACCCGAGGGCTGCGCTCTCGTCGAGAACGCCCGCGAACACGGCCGCGGTGATCTCGCCGACGCTGTGGCCGGCGACGGCGGAGGGCCGCGCATCGCCGAGCGCGGCCGCGGCGAGCAGACCGGCGGCGACGAGCAGCGGCTGGGCCACGGCCGTGTCGCGGATCTCGTCCGCGTCGGCCTTCGTGCCGTAGTGGGCAAGGTCGAGCCCGATGGCGTCGGACCAGGCCGCGATGCGGTCGGCGGCGCCGGGGAGGTCGAGCCAGGGAGTCAGGAAGCCGGGCGTCTGAGCGCCTTGGCCGGGAGCGACGAGTACGAGCACCCTCACACTCTCTCTTGTGGACGGCTCAACCCGCCCGTGGGGACAGGGACGAAGAACCGTCAGGGGAATTGTCGGTGTTCGACAAAAGTCTAGGACTGGGTATCCCCGTCGGCCAGACGCCCCAGGATCAGCGCGATTCGCAGAGTGAACGCGGAGCGGACATCAGAGGGTGACCAGCCGGTGACGTCGGTCACACGTCGCAGCCGGTAGCGCACGGTGTTGGGGTGGACGAAGAGCATCCGGGCCGCCCCCTCGAGGCTGCTCGCCTGCTCCAGGTAGACGCTCAGCGTCTCCAGCAGAGCCGACCCCGCCTCCTCCAGCGGTCTGTAGATCTCCTCCACCAACTGCTCGCGCGCGGCGGGGTCCGCGGCGATGGCGCGCTCCGGGAGCAGGTCGTCGGCGAGCACCGGGCGCGGCGCGTCCTGCCAGGCGGTGCACGCCTTGAGCCCGGCGGCGGCGGCCTGCGCGGACCGGGTGGCGGCGAGCAGGTCGGGGACGATCGGGCCGGCGACCACGGGTCCCGCGGCGTACGGGCCGATCAAGGACTTGGCGACGTTCAGCGGGTTGTCGCTGCCCCCGGCGATCACGACGAGCCGGTCGCCGAGGACGCCGGTGAGGACTTGGAGCTTGGCGTGCCGGGCGGCGCGGCGGATGGCCTCGACGGTGAGCTCGCTGTCGCCGTCGGGGGCGGTGCCGAGGATGACGCACACATGCTCGGGGGAGTTCCAGCCGAGGGCGGCGGCGCGGGAGACGGCGCCCTCGTCGGCCTCGCCGGACAGCACCGCGTTGACGACGAGCGACTCCAGGCGGGCGTCCCAGGCGCCGCGGGCCTCGGCGGCCTGGGCGTAGACCTGGGCGGTGGCGAAGGCGATCTCGCGGGCGTAGACGAGGAGCGCCTCGCGGAGCACGGACTCGTCGCCGGGGGCGGCGACCTCCTCGATCGCGGTCTCCATGACCTCGATGGTGGTCCGCACCATCTCGACGGTCTGCCGCAGGGTGATGGCGCGGGTCAGCTCGCGGGGCGCGGTGCCGAAGACGTCGGTGGAGATGGCCTGGGGCGTCTCGGGATGCCGGAACCACTCGGTGAACGCGGCGATGCCGGCCTGGGCGACCAGGCCGATCCACGACCGGTTCTCCGGTGGCATGGCCCGGTACCAGGGCAGCGTCTCGTCCATGCGCGCGATGGCGTTCGCGGCGAGCCGGCCGGAGGACTGCTCCAGCCGGCGCAGAGTCGCGGAATGCGGGTGTGAGGCGTTCGCTGCAGGTTCGGGCACGGGGACAAGAGTGCCTTATCAGGACGCACGAACGGAGCCCGGGGGCGTCGGGGAGGGGAGGCGGGCGCGGTGCGCGTCCCCGGCGAGGGAAGGGGGCGGGTGCGCGGTGGGGGCGTCACGGTGGCTACGACCGTGTCGCCGCGCGGCGTCCCGGCCTCGCGCACGGCGAGCGCGAGCACGGCACGGCGAGGATCTGGTCGCCGTCGATCTCCGCGCCGGACGCGTCCACGGCCAGGCGGCGGTCCGCGTCGCCGTCGTGCGCGATGCCGAGGCTGGCGCCGTGCTCGACGACGACGGCGCGTCCCGGCGCCACCGCGGCGCGGGCGGCCGGGCCGGGGAGGTGCGGCGAGGGAGGGGAGTCCGTGCCCATCCGTCGGGGAGTCGGTGCCCTTACGGCCGGGAGTCGGTCCCCGGTCGCCGGGGAGTCGGTGCCCTTCCGTCGGGGAGTCGGTCCCCGGTCGCCGGGGAGTCGGTGCCCTTCCGGCCGGGAGTCGGTCCCCGGTCGCCGGGGAGTCGGTGCCCTTCCGGCCGGGAGTCGGTCCCCGGCCGACGGGGAGTCCGTGCCCTTCCGACGCGGAGTCGGTCCCCGGCCGACCGGATGAGTCCGTCCCGCCATACCGGATGGAGTCCGTCCCCTCCGGATGCGTGGGGAAATGCTCCCGCCCGTTCCCGCGGAGCTACCGTGGAGCCCGTGAAATCTGTATGGCGTTCCGCCGACCGCTACCGCGGCGGCGATCCCGCCTCCGGCGTTCAGTCTCTGCACGCCTTCTCCTTCGGGCGGCACTACGACCCCGACAACCTCCGCTTCGGCGCGGTCCTCGCCTGCAACGAGGAGCGCCTCGAGCCCGGCGCCGGCTTCGACGAGCATCCGCACAGCCACACCGAGATCGTCACCTGGGTCGTCGAGGGCGAGCTCACCCACCGCGACTCGGCCGGGCACTCCACCGTCGTACGCCCCGGAGACGTCCAGCGGCTCAGCGCCGCCGACGGCGTGCGGCACGTCGAGCGCAACGACGGGGACGTCCCGCTGGTCTTCGTGCAGATGTGGCTCGCGCCCCAGACGCCCGGCGGCGACCCCTCCTACGAGGTGGTGCGCGGCATCGCGGACTCCACGCCGTACGCCCTCCCGCAGGCAGGGGCGATGCTGCACGTGCGCAGGCTCACCCCGGGCGAGCGCACCGCCGTTCCCGACGCCGCCGCCGTCTACGTCCATGTCGTACGCGGTCGAGTGCGGCTCGGCGCCGACGAGTTGGGCCCCGGCGACGCGGCCCGGCTCGCCGACGCCGAGGGCCTGGAGCTCGCCGCGGCCGACGCCCCCGCCGAAGTGCTCCTCTGGGAGATGTGAACCCCTGTTGTGAGCCCGCGTTGTGAACTCTTGTTCCAGTCGATCTCCAGCGGCCTCGTGGATCGTGGCCGCTTCCGACGAGGAATCAGGAGAACCGATGAGACGCTTACGCCACACCGCTGTCGCCCTACTCTCCGCCGCGCTGCTGACCGCGGGCATGGGCGGCACGTCCGCCGCCGCGACGGGGGAGCTTCCCTACGGCGGCGAATGCGGCAAACGCACCAGCCCGGAGGGACCGGCGGCGCCCACGGCGTCGGCCACCCGGATCTCGCAGAACGACAAGTACGCCCTGTGGCGGGTGACGGTCACCGTCGCGCCGGGCAGCGGCACCAAGTACGTGTGCATGGTGCACCATGCGGCGTGGTCCGGCCTCGCGTTCCAGATCGTGGAGCCGGACGCGCAGGGCGTGGCCGTCTACGAGGTGAAGACCTATATGAACGACGACAGGCGGAACTTCTGGGGGATGAACAGCTCGCTCAAGAACGGGCCGCGCTCCAACATCGTCGACGTGCCGGGCCCGCAGCGGCGGCCGGTGGGGGAGAGGTCCATCGCGGGAAGGTGACGGCCGCCGCCGTGCCGGGGAGCGATACCGCGTGCCGCCGCGGCACGGGAGCCGCCTCTCCGTAGGGGCCGTGGCTCCGCCGGGCGGATCAGCCCCGTAGCCCGGCCCTGAAGCCGCTCAGCGCAGCTCCGCCAGGATCGCGTCCGTGAAGGGCGGCCATGCCTCGATCGCCCACGGTCCGAAGGCCCGGTCCGCGAGCGCCACGCACGCCGCGCCCGCGGCCGGGTCGATCCACAGGAACGTGCCCGACTGCCCGAAGTGCCCGAACGTCCGCGGCGATGACGAGCTCCCGGTCCAGTGCGGGGACTTGCCGTCCCGGATCTCGAAGCCCAGGCCCCAGTCGTTCGGGTTCTGGTGGCCGTAGCCCGGCAGGATCCCCGACAGTCCGCCCTGCACGACCGACATGGCCTCCAGGACCGTACGGGCGTCCAGCAGCCGCGGCGCCTGCACCTCGGCCGCGAAGCGCGCGAGGTCGTCGACCGTCGAGACGCCGTCCTTGGCCGGGGAGCCCTCCAGCGTCGTCGCCGTCATCCCCAGCGGCTCCAGCACCGCCTGCCGCAGATACTCCGCGAACGGGATGTCCGTCGCCTTGGAGATGTGGTCGCCGAGCACCTCGAAGCCCGCGTTGGAGTACAGCCGCCGCGTCCCGGGCTGGGACATGACCCGGTGCTCGTCGAAGGCGAGGCCCGAGGTGTGCGCGAGCAGATGACGGACCGTCGACCCCTCGGGCCCGGCCGGCTCGTCGAGCTCGACGGCCCCCTCCTCGTACGCCACCAGCACCGCGTACGCGGTGAGCGGCTTGGTGACGGAGGCCAGCGGGAAGCGGTGCGAGGTCGGGCCGTGCGAACCGGCCAGCGTGCCGTCCGCTCGGACGACGGCGGCCGCGGCGGTCGTCACCGGCCAGTTCTCGATCATCGCGAGGCTCTGCAACATGCGTACGAGCGTAGACCGTCCCCCGAGCCGTCCTCCGAGCCGTCCCCTGAGCAGTCCCGCGAGCCGTACCCCGAGCAGTCCCGCGGGCGGCCAGGCAGAACCGGCCGGTTCTACAGAACCAGCCGCATCGCGGGGTCGGGCGTGAGGACGAAGCCCAGCGACGCGTACAGCGGCTCGCCCTCGGCCGACGCCCGAAGGTCGATCCTGCGGACGCCGCGCTCATGGAACCACTCCAGCACCGCCTCCATGCACGCCCGCGACAGACCGCGCCTGCGCATATCGGGGTCGGTGGCGACGCTGAAGACATAGCCGGTCGTGCCGTTCGGATTGCCGGGGCTGCCCAGCCGGTACTCGATCGTGCCGACCGCGCAGGCCGCCAGGCCGCCGGGCCGGTCCACCACGAACGCCGTCAGATCCCCGGCCGGGTCCGCGAGCCGCGCGCGCAGGACGGCCACCGCCTCCCGCTGCCAGCCCACGTCCGGATTCGGCCCGAGGTGCGAGTCCAGCATCACCTGCCGCAGGCGTACCAGTTCCTCGGCGTCCTCGGCGGTGGCGCGTCGTGCGTCGGTCATGCCGTGGAGGCTATGCGGCGACGTATGGAGACTGCCATCCGTTTCTGCTTGCTTGGAGTGCACTCCAACGTTCTAGCGTTGAGGCCATGACGCTGATCGAGAGCAAGCCCGCCCTGTCGGACATCTGCGAGCCGCCGCGCCGGCCGCACCCCCGACCCGAGGGGCAGGACCGCTACACGATCAGCGAGGTCTCCGCCCTCACCGGACTCACCGCGCACACCCTGCGCTGGTACGAGAGGATCGGACTGATGCCGCACGTCGACCGGTCGCACACGGGACAGCGGCGCTTCAGCAACCGCGACCTGGACTGGCTCTCCTTCGTCGGCAAGCTGCGGCTGACCGGGATGCCCGTCGCCGACATGGTCAGCTACGCGGAGCTGGTGCGGGAGGGCGAGCACACCTTCGAGGCACGGCAGGAGCTGCTGGAGCAGACGCGGCGCGATGTGCGATCACGCATCGCGGAGCTCCAGGACACGCTCGCCGTGCTGGACCACAAGATCGGCTTTTACGCGGACGCCCGAAGGGCGCCGGAATCGGACGCCCGACGGGCGTCGGAGAGGGTCTGAACCCCGATGAGCAACACCAAGATCGAACAAGTGCGGCTGGGCGCCGGCGGGCCGCTGGTCGGCGTGCAGGGCCTGGGCTGCATGGGCATGAGCGAGTTCTACGGAGAGACCGACCTGGCCGCCGCCCGGGACACCCTGGACGCGGCGCTGGAGGCGGGCGTCACGCTGTTCGACACGGCGGACGTATACGGCCGCGGGGCCAACGAGGAGTTCCTCGCGCCGTTCGTCGCCGCGCACCGCGACGAGATCACCCTGGCGACGAAGTTCGCCATAGAGCGCACGGACGACCCGCACTACCGGGGCATACGCAACGACCGCGCGTACATCCGCCAGGCCGTCGAGGCCAGCCTGCGCAGGCTCGGCACCGACGTCATCGACCTCTACTACATGCACCGCCGCGACCCCCTCGTGCCGTTCGCCGAGTCCGTCGGCGCCATGGCGGAGCTCGTCGAGGAGGGGAAGGTCAAGCACCTCGGGCTGAGCGAGGTCACCGGCGCGGAGCTGCGCGAGGCGCACGCCGTGCACCCGATCGCCGCCCTCCAGTCGGAGTGGTCCCTGTTCAGCCGGGACGTGGAGCGCAGCGCGGTGGGTGCGGCGGCGGAGCTCGGGGTGGCCTTCGTGCCGTACTCGCCGCTCGGCCGGGGCTTTTTGACCGGGGCGTTCGCGGACGCGGGCAAGGAGCTGTCCCAGGACGACTTCCGCCAGTACCAGCCCCGCTTCACCGGGGAGAACGCGGTCGCCAACGCCGCCCTGCTGGAGCCCGTGCACAAGATCGCGGCGGCGCACGGCGCGACGGCCGCGCAGACGGCGCTCGCCTGGGTGCAGCAGCGGGCCGAGGCGCACGGCCTCGCCGTCGTCCCGATCCCCGGCACCCGCAAGCGCGGCCGCCTCCTCGAGAACGTCGCCGCGACCCGGCTGACGCTCAGCGCGGAGGAGCTGGCCGTGCTGGAGCCCATCGCCGCGCAGGTGGCGGGCGACCGCTACCCGGACATGTCCTCCACGTCGGCCGCCCGCGAGTAGCGGGCGGGTCCTGCGGGGCGGCGGCTGCGGCCCCGGGCCCGAGCCCGCCCGCGAGCGGCCCCGCAGCTTGCGGCAAGCCCGTGCGCCGTCGCTCCCGCCCGGGGGCGGCGGCGCGGGGCGGTCTGGAGTGCCGAGGTCCAGAGTTCCGCGAGGTCCAGAGTTCCGTGCAGGTCGAGAGCTCCGAGCTCCAGACCTCAGCGAGGTCCAGAGCCCCGCGCCGTCTAGAGCTCCGCGAGCAGCTCCGCCTTCTTCGAGCTGAACTCCTCGTCCGTCACCAGGCCCGCCTGGTGCAGCTCGCCCAGGTGCCGGATGCGCTCCGCGATGTCCGCCGGGTCCCGGCGGGCCGGGCCGCTTCTCGGCAGGGCGGCCGGGGCGGGCAGCGCCGTGTCCGCCGTGCGCACCGCCTCCAGCACCGCCGCCGCGAACGGCAGCGACTCGTGCACCGGCCCGTACCCCAGCCCGAAGACCACCGCCGCCGGGTCCTGGTCCGCCTGCGCCGGCTGTACTGCGCCCTCCCCGCCGCCGGACTCCGCGCCGGATCCGCTGCCGCGTCGCAGCAGCCGCAGGTACCCGTCGAAGACCTCCGGCGAGCGCCACTCCACACCGCTCAGCTCCGACACCGGGAAACTCTGGTCGCCCGCCTTCCACTTGGCCGACGACGCGCCCGTCCAGAACCAGCGGAAGGAGACGTGCGAGCCGTCGAAGGAGGCCTTGCCGTCGTACGCCTTGAAGTTGAGCGGGGCCTCGGGCGCGGCGACGCAGTACCGTTCTGCCGGCTGGTCGGCGTCCTTGGGCAGCAGCGCCCGCAGTTCGTCCCCGTAGTACTCGGCGAGCGTCTCGCGCTCCGCGGGCAGCACCAGCCGATATGGATCGCAGCCTTCCTTCAACTGCCCCGCCGCCGCGTCCATCAGCGGATCGGCGCCGGGCCTGGGCACAGCGTGCAGCACCACCGTCCCCCGCTTGCCCGGAGTGAGCGTCACCGCGGCCAACGCTTCGTGAGGGATGCGGCGTTCGCGGAGCGCCTGAAAGAGCTTCGGCGTGCGGATCCCCCGTTCGAAGCGGATGAGCACGGAGTCGGTCTCGAACTCCCAGGTGGCTTGAATTCCCGCCAGCACATCACCCATGTGCCTCATCGTATGCGGCGTGCGCCCGCGCGTCGCCCCTCGGCGCTCACCCCGACGCGCAACGCTCTACGCGCGTCAGGCCGCTTCGTCGCGGTAAATACCGCTGCGGCAGGTGTCGTCGGCGCTTGCACAGCTCACGCTCCCGTACGAACCGACGCCTATGGCCGCAAAGTTGCTGATGCTCTCGGTTCCCGGCTCGAAATAGCCGGTGTGGCCGACCGCTCCGGCCGCGGAGAGCACGCGCGCGCCGAACTCCGGCGTCACCGGGTCCTCGCCGTGGCCGAGTTCGCCCACCGCGAGGTGCGGCACGTTCTGGATCCAGTCGTCGGCGTCCCGCATCGCCCACACACGGGCGTGGGAACGCAGATCGGCCACGTTCTCGGCGCGCATCCCGGGGCTGCCGGCCACCGCTATGTCGCCCACCCGGTCCGGCAGCCGGCGAGCGGCGACGCCGCACACCACGGAGCCGTAGCTGTGGCAGATGAGCGTCACACGCGAGTCGCCGGGCAGCGCGCCGGCCAGCGCGGTCAGCCGCACGGCGCCGTTCTCGGCCAGCCGGCCGATCGCGGAGTCCATGCCGACGCCGACGGGCGCGGTGTAGTCCGCCCACGCGATGACAGCGGTACGGGTGTCGGGGGCGGCGTCGCGCTGGGCTGCGTACAGCGACTGCGCCATGCCGACGGGCGCGCTGTACTTGCGGCTGGTCCGCTGGAAGGTCAGCAGATTGGTGTCCACGCCGGGGACGACGACGGAGACGCGCTCGGCGCTGTCGAGGTCGCCGAAGACTTCGGCGACCTTGCCGGAGCCGGACGGGTCGAAGGCGAGGATCTTGCGCTCGGGGCTCATCAGCGCCTCGAAGCGGTGCATCCGGCGCACCGCTTGGTTCCGCCCGTCGGGGCTGAGCTCCGCGCTGTCGACGCGCTTGCGCTCGACACGCAGCGACTTCGCGAGCGATGCGCGGTTGGCGCGGTAGCGGAGCGTGACCGGAGCGCCGTTGAGATTGCCGACGATGAGGGGGTACCGGTCGGCGAGACGGGACCGCTGGAGGCCGGTGAGCGAGGCGAAGAATCCGGCCATCGCGGGGGGCGGCGACTCGGGGTCGGGCAGCGCCTGCGCGCCGACGTGCGCCTTCCCCCAGCTGGCGAGCTCGGCTTCGAGAGGGCTGCGGGGACCGCCCTGATGCCGTACGGCGGTCCAGCCGGTCGTCGCCAGCATCACGAACACGACCGCGAGGGCGAGCAGCGCACGCCAAGCGGGGAGGTTGGGGGAGGAGTCGAAGGAAGTCACTGCGGGACACCCTAGGAGACTTGAGAGGGACGTCGCGAACACCGTGAGCCAGATCACGTGTTCTGAGGGGGACTGAGGGGAAGGACGTCACATTGCGTACGCATCGGTAGTACGCTCCGCCGCGCTCGGGCCGATCGTCCGTCGTCGGCGGCGATGATCCAACCGCCTCTCGCGCCCCGCCCGTTCGCCGCTCGCGCCCGGACCTTACGCGGGGCTTACGCGCGTTTCTGGCCGGGCCCGCGCGCGTCCTGCTCCGGGTGTGCCGTGTCCGGGCGCGTCGTGCTCGGGCGCGTCGCGCCAGTCGAGTCGGGGCGGTGTGCCCGGCGGCGTCGCGTCGGTCGCGTCAGGGGGCTTGCGGCGTCGCGTCAGGGGGCGGTGTGCTCGGCGGCGTCGTGCTCGGGGGCGCTGCGCTCAGGGGTGTCAGGGGGCATCGCGCCAGTTCGCCGCGAGCGCCGGGCCGATGTGATCCAGGTACGACTCCGTCAGGCTCCGGATCGCCTCCATGCTCGCGTCCTCGCCCTGACCCCACAGCCGGCCTGTGAGCCTCATCACGCCGCTGAACGCCGCCACCGCGATCCGGGGGCGGGGGTCCGTGTCCATGTCCAGGCCCTCGCGCGCGGCGATCAGCTTTGCGATCGTCTCCTCCAGCTCGGTGGAGCGGCGCAGATGGACCGCCAGCAGCACCGGCGTCGACTCGATCATCTGGTAGCTGCGCATATGGAGGTCGACGGGCACGATCTCCTCGATCGCCTCGCCGATCGTGTCCCACGCGTTGAGCACCGCGTTGCGCATCGCCTCGAACGGCCCCTCCGCCGCCGGCCGTTCGCGCAGAGCCGCGATGAAGTGCGTCTCCACCAGCTCCTGGACGGCGAAGGCCGCCTCCTCCTTGCTGGCGAAGTACCGGAAGAAGGTGCGCTGGGAGACCTCGACCGCCGCGGCGATCTCGTCCACGGTCGTCTGCTCGTACCCCTTGGTGGTGAAGAGTTCGAGCGCGACGCGCAGCAGGGCGTCACGGGTGCGCTGCTTCTTGCGTGCGCGCAGTCCGGGCGCCTCGGTCGGCGACTCGGCCGTCACTTCATGGACCTCGCCGTCACTTCATGGACCTCTTCTCGCCACTTTGACCAGCTCAGCCTACCTGTGAGCTAGGTGACAGCGACCGACTAACGAATTGGTTTGTCAACTGTCAGTCGCTGACACTAGCCTCGAACGCATGACTAGTCAGACCACCGTCGAAAAAGCGCCGCGGGATCCGCAGGGTCCGCAGGACTCCGCGACCGCCCCGGCCAAGGGGCTGCGCGGCCACCCCTGGCTGACGCTCCTGTCCGTGGCCGTCGGCGTGATGATGGTCGCGCTGGACGGCACGATCGTCGCGATCGCCAACCCCGCCATCGCGAAGGATCTCCAGGCGTCGTCCTCCGAGGTCCAGTGGATCACCAACAGCTATCTCCTCGCCCTCGCCGTCGCGCTCATCACCGCGGGCAAGCTCGGCGACCGCTTCGGACACCGCCAGACCTTCCTGATAGGGATCGCGGGCTTCGCCGCCGCCTCCGGCGCGATCGGCCTGTCCGACAGCATCGGCCTCGTGATCGCCTTCCGCGCCCTCCAGGGCCTGTTCGGCGCACTGCTGATGCCCGCCGCGCTCGGTCTGCTGCGCGCCGCCTTCCCCGCCGAGAAGCTGAACATGGCCATCGGCATCTGGGGCATGGTCATCGGCGCCTCCACCGCGGGCGGCCCGATCGTCGGCGGTCTGCTGGTCGAACACGTCAGCTGGCAGTCGGTGTTCTTCGTCAACGTCCCGGTCGGCGTCCTCGCCCTCGTCTTCGGCCTGCTGGTCCTCAAGGACTTCCGCGCCGAGAACGCGCCGAAGTCCTTCGACGTCCCCGGCATCCTGCTGCTGTCCGGCGCGATGTTCGCCCTCATCTGGGCCATCATCAAGGCCGGCGAGTCCTGGGGCTGGGGCAGCGGGAACACCTGGGCCTGGCTCGGCGGCTCCGTGCTTCTCTTCGCGGTCTTCGCCTTCTGGGAGACCAAGGTCAGGGAACCGCTCATCCCGCTGGGCATGTTCCGCTCCGTGCCGCTCTCCGCCGGCACGATCCTCATGGTCCTGATGGCCTTCGCCTTCATGGGCGGTCTGTTCTTCGTGACGTTCTACCTTCAGGGCGTCCACGGCATGAGCCCGGTCGACAGCGGACTGCACCTGCTGCCGCTGACGGCCATGATGATCGTCTCCTCGCCCATCGCGGGCGCGCTGATCACCAAGGTCGGCCCGCGCATCCCGCTGGTCGGCGGCATGGTCTTCACGGCGGTCGCCATGTTCGGCATGACCACTCTTTCGACGGAGACCGGCACGCTGCCGATGTCCGTCTGGTTCGCCCTGCTCGGGCTCGGCCTCGCGCCCGTCATGGTCGGCGCGACCGAGGTCATCGTCGGCAACGCCCCGCTGGAGCTCTCCGGCGTCGCCGGCGGTCTCCAGCAGGCCGCCATGCAGGTCGGCGGCGCCCTGGGCACGGCCGTGCTCGGCGCGGTCATGGCCTCCCGGGTCAACTCCGACTTCGCCGGCAACTGGGCCGACGCCGGCATTCCCACGCCGCCCGACCCGAGGCTCGAGGAGGCCGCCAAGCTGGGGGCCGTGCCGGAGGAGCTGGCCAAAGCGCCGGGCGTCACGCCGGACGTCTTCGACAAGATCGGCGGGGTTATACACGACACGTTCATGTCGGGCATGGGCTCCGCCTTCACCGTCGCCGGCGTGGTCGCGGTCGTCGCCGCCGTGGTCGCCTTCTTCACCAAGCGCGGCGCGAACGCCGAGGCGGGCGCGGGCGGCGCGCACATCTGAGGCCGCCGCGCCCAGACGTCAACCTCGCGACGTACGACAGCCCCGCCGGACGGTTCCGGCGGGGCTGTCGCCTATCAGGGTGGACTGGCCCTACGGGTCTTCCCCGGCGGCCCGGCGCGCGGTCAGGGTGAGGACGAACGATCAGTTACGACACGGGGGTTGATCCATATGCGTACGACTGTCCTCGCGGCCGCCGCCCTGGCCCTGACCGCCGTCCTGACGCCGGCCATGGCGGACGCGGGAGCCGCCGCGCCCGCCACAGCTCCGGCTGCCGCGTCCGGACCGCGCCTCGGGCCGTGCGGGCCCGGCGAGCTCTGCCTCTGGGCGAAGAGCGACTTCAAGGGCGCCCGCAGCACGTACGAGCTCGCCCGCCTCGACGTCGACTCGTGCGTGCCGCTGCCGGCGGGCGCCTCCGCCGAGGCGCTCGCCAACCGCACCGGGCGGCCCGTCACGACGTACCAGTCCGAGGAGTGCGACGAGACGGGCGAGTTCGAGACCTACCCGGGCAGCGGGACCTGGGCGCCCCGGTCCCCGTACAGGATCAGGGCGTTCAAGGTGTGGGAGAACTAGCCCCCGGCCCACGACGGACCCTCGCGCGGCGCAGTGCTATGGGACGTCCCCCTGCGCCGCCGGGGCCGTGACGGCAGGCCCGGCGGCGGACGGGGCCGCCGCCGCGGGGACCGTGGCCGTCCCCGGCTCCTCCGCCGCGCCGCCCGACAGGCGCGCCACCTCCGCCCGCAGCTCCTTGACCTCCACGGTCAGCGCCTCCAGCAGCGCCGTCTGCCGGCGCTCCTGAGCGTCGTCCCGTTCGAAGCGGGAGATGAACCAGGCGGCGATGTTGGCGGTGACCACACCGAGCAGCGCGATCCCCGAGAGCATCAGCCCGACCGCGAGCACCCGGCCCAGACCGGTCGTCGGAGCATGGTCGCCGTACCCCACCGTGGTCATCGTCGTGAACGACCACCACACCGCGTCACCCAGCGTCTTGATGTTCCCGTCGGGCGCGTCCCGCTCCACATGGAGCACGGCCAGCGAGCCGAACATCATCAGCCCCACGACCGCGCCGCCGACGTGCGTCGTCAGGGTGATCTGCGGCGCCATCCCGGCCCGCCGACCCACCAGCAGCAGCGTGGCGACGACCCGCAGCAGCCGCAGCGGCTGGATCAGCGGCAGCACCACCGCCACCAGGTCCAGCGGATGGCTGCGGACGAACAGCCACTTGCCGGGCGCCAGACCCAGCCGTATCAGGTAGTCGACCGCGAAGGCCGCCCAGACGACCCACTCGGCGACCATGCACAGCCTGTGCACCGACGGGTCCGCGTCGGGCACGACGATCGGCGTCGCGTACGCGACGGCGAACACGAGGGCGAGTGCCAGCAGCGGATTCTGCATGCGCTGTTCCCACTGGACCTGCGCCGTTCGCTGTTTCATGCCCTGCATCGTAAGGAAGGCGCGAAGAACGCGAAGACCGCGAAGAAGGAGAACACGGCGAAGGGCGGCGGAACCCCGCGGTTCCGCCGCCCTTCGCCCTGCTCAGCCTCAGTCGCTACGCGTCGCCGCCCGCGGCGCCCGGGTCCGCCGCGGCCACGTCCAGCAGCTGGTAGCGGTCCACGGCCTGCTTCAGCACGGAGCGGTCGACCCTGCCCTCCGCCGCCAGCTCGGTGAGCACCGCCAGCACGATCGACTGCGCGTCGATGTGGAAGTAGCGACGGGCCGCGCCCCGCGTGTCCGCGAAGCCGAAGCCGTCCGCGCCCAGCGAGCTGTACCGGCCCGGCACCCAGCGCGAGATCTGGTCGGGAACCGCGCGCATCCAGTCGGAGACGGCCACGAACGGCCCCTCGGCGCCGGAGAGCCGCTGCGTCACATACGGGACGCGCTGCTCCTCCTCGGGGTGCAGCAGATTGTGCTGCTCGACCGCGACGGCCTCCCGCCGCAGCTCGTTCCAGGAGGTCGCCGACCACACGTCGGCCTTGACGTTCCACTCCTCGGCGAGCATCCGCTGCGCCTCGACCGCCCACGGCACGGCGACGCCCGACGCCAGGATCTGCGCGGGGATCGCCCCGGCCTCGCCCGCCTTGTAGCGGTAGACGCCCTTGAGGATGCCCTCGACGTCGGCGTCGTCGGGCTCCGCCGGGTGCTGGATCGGCTCGTTGTAGACCGTGAGGTAGTAGAAGACGTCCTCGGCCTCGGGGCCGTACATGCGGCGCAGACCGTCCTTGACGATATGCGCGATCTCGAAGCCGAACGCCGGGTCGTACGCGACGCAGCCCGGGTTCGTCGAGGCGAGCAGCTGCGAGTGGCCGTCCGCGTGCTGAAGACCCTCGCCGGTCAGAGTCGTGCGTCCGGCGGTCGCGCCGAGGACGAATCCGCGCGCCAGCTGGTCGGCCATCTGCCAGAACTGGTCGCCGGTCCGCTGGAATCCGAACATCGAATAGAAGACGTAGACCGGGATCAGCGGCTCGCCGTGCGTGGCGTACGCCGAGCCCGCCGCGATCAGCGAGGCCGTGCAGCCCGCCTCGGAGATGCCGTCGTGCAGCATCTGGCCGGTCGGCGACTCCTTGTACGCGAGGAGCAGCTCGCGGTCCACCGCTTCGTACTGCTGGCCCAGCGGGTTGTAGATCTTGGCGCTCGGGAAGAACGAGTCCATGCCGAAGGTGCGGTACTCGTCGGGCGCGATCAGCACGAAGCGCTTGCCGATCTCCTTGTCCCGCATCAGGTCCTTCAGCAGCCGCACGAACGCCATCGTCGTGGCGATCGACTGCTGGCCGGAGCCCTTCCTGACGGCCGCGTACGTCTTGTCGTCCGGCAGCTCCAGCGGCTTCGCCCGCACAATACGGGTCGGCACATAGCCGCCGCAGGCCTTGCGGTGGTCGTGCATGTACTGGATCTCTTCGGAGTCCCGGCCCGGGTGGTAGTACGGCGGCGCGCCGTCCTCGAGCTGCTTGTCCGTGATCGGCAGGTGCAGCCGGTCCCGGAAGCGCTTCAGGTCGTCGACCGTCAGCTTCTTCATCTGGTGCGTGGCGTTGCGGCCCTCGAAGTTCGGCCCCAGCGTCCAGCCCTTGATGGTCTGCGCGAGGATCACCGTCGGCTGGCCCTTGTGCGCCTTGGCCGCCGTGTAGGCCGCGAAGACCTTGCGGTGGTCGTGGCCGCCGCGGCCCAGGTGCAGGATCTGCTCGTCGGTCATGTTCTCGACCATGGAGCGCAGCCGCTGGTCGTCGCCGAAGAAGTGCTGGCGGATGTACGCGCCGGTCTCCGTCGCGTACGTCTGGAACTGGCCGTCCGGGGTGGTGTTCAGCCTGTTGACCAGGATGCCGTCGCGGTCCTGCGCCAGCAGCGGGTCCCAGGAGCGGTCCCAGATGAGCTTGATGACGTTCCAGCCGGCCCCGCGGAACTGCGACTCCAGCTCCTGGATGATCTTGCCGTTGCCGCGCACCGGGCCGTCGAGGCGCTGGAGGTTGCAGTTGACGACGAAGGTCAGGTTGTCCAGGCCCTCGCGGGCGGCGATGGAGAGCTGGCCGAGCGACTCGGGCTCGTCCATCTCGCCGTCGCCGAGGTAGGCCCACACATGGGACTTGGAGGTGTCGGCGATGCCGCGCGCCTCCATATAGCGGTTCATCCGCGCCTGGAAGATCGCGCCGAGGGGGCCGAGGCCCATGGAGACGGTCGGGAACTCCCAGAAGTCGGGCATCAGCCGCGGGTGCGGGTACGACGACAGCCCGTTCGGCGCCTTCGACTTCTCCTGGCGGAAGGCGTCGAGCTGGGCCTCGCTGAGCCGGTCGAGCAGGAAGGCGCGGGCGTAGATGCCGGGCGAGGCGTGGCCCTGGAAGAAGATCTGGTCGCCGCCGTCGCCCCCGTCCTTACCGCGGAAGAAGTGGTTGAAGCCCACGTCGTACAGGGACGCGGAGGACGCGAAGGTGGCGATGTGGCCGCCGACCCCGATGCCCGGGCGCTGCGCGCGGGAGACCATCACCGCGGCGTTCCACCGGGTCGCGTTGAGGATCTTGCGCTCGATCTCCTCGTTGCCGGGGAAGAAGGGCTCGTCCTTGGTGGCGATGGTGTTGACGTAGTCCGTGCTGCGCATCTCGGGAACGGCCACGCGCCGCTCGCGGGCTCGCTCGATCAGGCGGAGCATGAGGTAGCGGGCGCGCTCCCGGCCCCGCTCGTCGATTGCGGCGTCGAGAGAGTCCAGCCATTCCTTGGTCTCTTCTGGATCGAAGTCCGGGACCTGGCTGGGAAGGCCGCCAATGATGATCGGGTTGCGATCGGATCCGGAAGCCACGCTATTCCTTCGCTGTTCGGGGGGTACTGCCTCTACGGGGTGCCGTGGGACGTCTGAGCGGTGTCGCACCGCCTCCATCGTGTACCGCGAGGCGGCCTACGTCATCTCTACCGGGGGGTAACCCGTGTTCTCCGGGGCACGTGTTCCGGACCGCGTCTCCAGGCCCGGTCAAATCGCAACCTTACGCCCAAGGCGGCCATGTGTTCCGTTTCGCTGTTCGGATCCGATCGGTCCCGTTAAGACATTTCGTCGCGTACCGAGAGGACAGAAGTCGGCAAAGATGGGTGAATGGTGTGGCACGCACCACCCACGGCGGCTCGACGGCGCCTGGAGTTGCGTCGAGACGGCCGCAAACGTCACCGTTTCGGCGGTCTGGACGGCCGGGTACTTGCGCGATCCGCCCCGCCCGTGTGGACTACGGCCAACGCCACGCGTACGCGCGCGGCTGAAGCATTTTCCGAACATGATCAGGAGGCAAGCCGTGAGCGCGACCGCGGACCACGCGGAGGAGCGGACCAACCCGGCAGCGAGGCTGGGGTTCGAGCCCGGACAGGTGGTCCAGGAGATCGGCTATGACGACGACGTCGAGCTGGAGCTCCGTGAGGCCATCGAGGCTGTAACCGGCCAGGAAATCGTCGACGAGGACTATGACGACGTCGCCGACGTCGTCATGCTCTGGTTCCGCGACGAGGACGGCGACCTTACGGACGCGCTGGTGGACGCCATCGGTCTGATCGACGACGGCGGCGTCGTCTGGCTGATGACTCCCAAGACCGGCCGTGACGGCTACGTCGAGCCGAGCGACATCAACGAGGCCGCCCAGACCGCGGGATTCTCCCAGACGAAGAGCATCAACGCTGGCAAGGACTGGAACGGCGGCAGGCTGGTGACTCCCAAGGCGGCGAAAAAGCGCTGAGACGCTGACAGACCCCAGGCCCCCGCCGACATCCGTCGGCGGGGGCCCTCTGCGTAGGGTGGACCCACCCGAACAGACCAGCTGCGCGAAACAGCTGCCCAGACCAGCCCAGCGAAGGGACGCATGTCATGGCGATCGAGGTCGGCACCAAGGCCCCTGACTTCGAGCTGAAGGACAACCACGGCCGCACCGTGAGGCTCTCGGACTTCAAGGGCGAGAAGAACGTGGTGCTCCTCTTCTACCCCTTCGCCTTCACCGGCGTCTGCACGGGCGAGCTGTGCGCCCTGCGCGACGAGCTGCCGGCCTTCGTCAACGACGACACCCAGCTGCTCGCCGTCTCCAACGACTCCATCCACACCCTGCGCGTCTTCGCCGAGCAGGAGGCTCTGGAGTACCCGCTGCTGTCGGACTTCTGGCCGCACGGGGAGGTCTCCCGGGCGTACGGAGTCTTCGACGAGGACAAGGGCTGCGCGGTGCGCGGAACCTTCATCGTCGACAAGGACGGCGTGGTCCGCTGGAGCGTCGTCAACGCCCTGCCCGACGCCCGCGACCTGAACGAGTACGTCAAGGCGCTCGGCGCCCTCTGATTCCCGAGCTCTGATTCCCAGGCTCCGGTTCCTGGGCTCTGATTCTTGGGCGTTCCCCGCGCTAAAGGGCTGTTTGAGCGGGAACCGGTCACTAGGATCCACTCGTTGATCCGACACCAAAGAACGACGGGGGCGCTGCCCCTGACAACACCTGGAGGGACTCGTGGGAGTCAGCCTCAGCAAGGGCGGCAACGTCTCGCTGACCAAGGCCGCGCCTAACCTGACCGCGGTCATCGTGGGCCTGGGCTGGGACGTCCGGACCACCACCGGCACCGACTTCGACCTCGACGCCAGCGCCCTGCTGACCAACGCCGAGGGCAAGGTCGCCGGCGACGGCAACTTCGTCTTCTTCAACAACCTCAAGAGCCCCGACGGCTCCGTCGAGCACACCGGCGACAACCTCACCGGCGAGGGCGAGGGCGACGACGAGCAGATCAAGGTCAACCTCGCCGGCGTTCCGGCCGACGTCGACAAGATCGTGTTCCCGGTCTCCATCTACGAGGCCGAGGGCCGCCAGCAGTCCTTCGGCCAGGTGCGCAACGCGTTCATCCGCGTCGTGAACCAGGCCGACAACGTGGAGCTCGCGCGGTACGACCTCAGCGAGGACGCCTCCACGGAGACCGCCATGGTCTTCGGCGAGCTCTACCGCAACGGCGCGGAGTGGAAGTTCCGCGCCATCGGCCAGGGGTACGCCTCGGGCCTGCGCGGCATCGCGCAGGACTTCGGTGTGAACGTCTGAGCCAGCTCTGTCTCCGTGTCCGGCGCCGCACGCTGTGTGCGGCGCCGGACGTGCTCAACCCGCTCGGCCTCGGCCCGCGGCGCACGCCGTGCCCGCTCCCGCAGCGCCTCGCAACAAGTCACCACCTAGGGGAGGACTCACTCATGGGCGTCACGCTCGCCAAGGGAGGCAATGTCTCCCTCTCCAAGGCCGCGCCGAACCTCACACAGGTGTTGGTCGGACTCGGCTGGGACGCACGCTCCACCACCGGAGCGCCCTTCGACCTCGACGCCAGCGCCCTGCTCTGCCAGACCGGCCGGGTGCTCGGCGACGAGTGGTTCGTCTTCTACAACAATCTCAAGAGCCCCGACGGCTCCGTCGAGCACACCGGCGACAATCTGACGGGCGAGGGGGACGGCGACGACGAGTCTCTCCTGGTGGACCTCTCCAAGGTGCCCGCCCATGTCGACAAGATCATCTTCCCGGTCTCCATCCATGAGGCCGACAATCGTGGGCAGACGTTCGGCCAGGTCAGCAACGCTTTCATCCGGGTCGTCAACCAGGCGGACGGCCAGGAGCTCGCGCGGTACGACCTCAGCGAGGACGCCTCCACCGAGACCGCGATGATCTTCGGCGAGCTCTATCGCTACGGCGCGGAGTGGAAGTTCCGTGCAGTGGGGCAGGGGTACGCGTCGGGTCTGAGGGGCATCGCTCTAGACTTCGGGGTCAACGTTTCGTAAAGCCGCGCACGGCGCGGGGGAGACCCGTACTTACACGATTGGGTAGCCAGTGGTTCTGAAAACCTTCGGCTGGTCGTTTGCCGTCACGGCACTCGGCCTAGCCTTCGCCGCCTGGCAGTGGGGGTGGGAGGCGTTCGGGGTCGTACTGATCCTGTCCATCCTCGAGATCTCGCTGTCCTTCGACAACGCGGTCGTCAACGCCGGAATCCTCAAGAAGATGAATGCCTTCTGGCAGAAGATCTTCCTGACGATCGGCATTCTGATCGCCGTGTTCGGCATGCGACTGGTCTTCCCCGTCGTGATCGTCGCCATCAGCGCCAAGGTGGGACCGATCGAAGCGGTCCAGCTGGCGCTGGACGAGCCCGAGCAGTACGAAGCCCTGGTCACCGACGCACACCCGGCGATCGCCGCGTTCGGCGGAATGTTCCTCCTGATGATCTTCCTCGACTTCATCTTCGAGGACCGGGACATCAAGTGGCTCAAGTGGCTGGAGCGCCCGCTGGCCAAGCTCGGCAAGGTCGACATGCTGTCGGTCTGCGTCGCGCTGATCGCGCTGCTCCTGTCGGCCGTCACCTTCGCCACGCACGCCCACACCAGCTCCGGCTACGCGGACAAGTCCGCCACCGTGCTGCTCTCCGGCGTCGCCGGACTGATCACCTACCTCATCGTCGGCGGACTCTCGGGCTACTTCGAGGACAAGCTGGAGGAAGAGGAGGAGCGCGAGCACGAAGAGGAGGAGAAGGCCGAGAAGGAGGGCAAGCCCGTCTCCGCGGTCGGCCTGGCCGGCAAGGCGGCCTTCTTCCTCTTCCTGTACCTGGAGGTGCTGGACGCCTCCTTCTCGTTCGACGGCGTCATCGGCGCGTTCGCCATCACGAACCACATCTTCTGGATGGCGCTCGGCCTCGGCATCGGCGCGATGTACGTCCGGTCGCTCACGGTCTACCTGGTCCGCCAGGGCACCCTGGACGACTACGTCTACCTGGAGCACGGCGCGCACTACGCGATCGGCGCCCTCGCCGTGATCCTGCTCGTCACCATCGAGCACCAGATCGACGAGCTCATCACCGGTTCCGTCGGCGTGCTCCTCATCGCCGCCTCCTTCTGGTCCTCCGTGCGCCGTAACAAGCGCCTGGCGGCCGAGGAAGCCGCAGCTGAGGAATCCGCGAAGGTGTGACCCTGCGGGGATTGAGGAACGCTCTGTGCGGGGCGGTTGCGAGGCAGTCCTCGCAGCCGCCCCGCACGGGGTTCGTCGCGGGGTTCATCGAAGTGACTGGGGGTGGGGCATGGCCTTCTGGGACAGCCTGTGGCAGGGGCGTGCTCAGCAGTTCGACTCGGGAAGCGCCGCGAGCAACTCCATCGAACTGACCAAGCGGCGTCCGTCGGTCTCGCTCACCAAGCAGGGCGCGGCCACCGGCAATCTGCGCGTCAACCTCTCCTGGCGGATGCGCACCTCCGACATCGAGGGCAGGTCGAGGCAGAGCGGCAGGCTGCTGCGGAACCCCTTGAAGCTCTTTCAGCCCGAGGTGGTCCAGGCCCATACCCAGGGCGTCGTCAACGTGGACCTCGATCTGGGCTGCCTCTATGAGCTGACGGACGGCTCCAAGGGCGTCGTGCAGCCGCTGGGCAGCTTCTTCGGCAGCCTCAACGAGGCGCCCTATGTGAAGCTCAGCGGCGACGACCGGTTCGGCTCGCCCTCGGGCGAGACGATCTACGTCAACCTCGACCACCGCGAGTCGATCAAGCGCCTGCTGTTCTTCGCGTACATCTACGACCAGACGCCGGCGTTCGACCGTACGCACGCGCATGTGACGCTCTATCCGAGCAACGGCCCGCGGGTCGAGATCGAGCTCGACGAGCGTGCGCCCCAGGCCCGTTCCTGCGCGGTGTTCTCCATGGAGAACGTCAAGGGCGAGCTGATCGTGCGCCGCGAGGTGAAGTTCGTGTACGGCTTCCAGGCAGAGCTCGACCGGCTGTACGGATGGGGTCTGCAGTGGGGACGCGGCTACAAGAGCCGGGTATGAGCGCGCGCGGGCCCGGGCCGGGGGTCACCGGCCCGGGGGCGTGCGGCTCAGGCTCATGCTCTGTCTCGGGCGCCGGCGGGGGCGCTGCTCCAGGGCCCGGCTCGGACACCCGCTCGGACCCCTGCTCAGACCCTGGCTCACGGGCGTACGGATCAGGGGCGTACGAATCAGGGGCGCACGAACTGCGGACCCATCGGCGGCAGCTGGAAGTTCGGGTCGGGAGCGTGCGCCGCCGCGGCGGCGGGCTGCGGGTAGCCGTACGCGGGCTGCGCCGGGGGCGCGGTTGGAGCCGGCGGGGCGGACGCGGGCTGCGGGTAGCCGTAGGCCGGCTGGGCGCCCCCTCCGGCGTGCGGATAGCCGTAGGCGGGCTGCGGGCCCCCTCCGGGGTGCGGGTAGCCGTAGGCGGGCTGGGCGGTGGTCGGGGCGTCGGGCGCCACCGTGGGAGCGGCCGGCGGCTCGGGCTCCGCGACCGGCTCGGCGGCGGCCTCCGCCTCGTCCACCGAGATGCCGAACGCCGTGGCCAGGCCGACCAGGCCGGTCGGATAGCCCTGGCCCACCGCGCGGAACTTCCAGCCCTCCCCGCGGCGGTAGAGCTCGCCGCAGATGATCGCCGTCTCCTCGCCGGTCTCCGGCTTCACATCGAAGACGGCCAGCGGCTCGCCGTCGGCCGGGGCGGCCGCGTCGTAGAGAAGTATCCGCAGGTCGCGCACGTGCTCGAAGGTGTCGCCGTCCGAGGACGCCGCGAGCACCACCTGGTCCACGGAGGCGTCCAGCGCCGCGAGGTCCGCCTCGACCGTGTCGGTCAGATGCTCCGCGACGCGCTTCTTCGACAGCCGTCGCACCAGCCCGGAGGGGTGGCGCGGCTGGTTGTAGAAGACGAAGTCCTCGTCGGAGCGCACACGGCCGTCGCCGCCGAGGAGCAGGGCCGAGGCGTCCACGTCGGGGACCCGGCCGCCCGGGGTCCAGCGCAGCACGGCCCGTACGGCCGTGGCATCGAGTGGGACGTTCGAGCCCTTCAGCATGGCGTGCGTCATGTCCGTCATCCTGCCTTCCCGGAGCCCGCCCGGACAACGCGGGGCCGCAGTTCCGGGCCCCGCTCCCGCTCGCTGTCTCTCCCCCGGATCTCGGCGCATGACGCCTCAGACGGCTCAGCGGGGAATACTCCAGACGATCTCAGTGATTCCTGTGACTCCTGGGACCCGCGGGGTCACTCCCCGTAGGACTGCGTACGCTGAGGGCATGGAGGTAGAGCAGATGGGTTACCTGGATTTCATGCACTTGGGGAACTCTTGACACCGGCGTCTACGTACTATTACCGGCCACACAACTTCAGGCCATAACGGCAGTACGGGGGACTACCATGCGTCATTTCGGGCATATCCCGCCCGCTGTCCAGAAGGGGCTGTTCCACCAGGAACCGAGCGAATTCAGCCCGGACTCCCCGGCACGGACGCTCGCAGCCGCCCTGGGCGCCACGCTCTACAGCCCCGCCACCCGGCCGAAGCTCGCCGACGATGTGATCAAGCAGGCGAGCCGCGGAGTCGTCTCCATGGTGCTGTGCCTGGAGGACTCCATCGACGACGCCGAGGTCGAGGCCGCCGAGGCGAACCTGGTCAAGCAGTTCGCCGAGCTCGAGGAGTCGGGCGGCGAGCTGCCGCTGCTGTTCATCCGGGTCCGCGAGCCGGCGCAGATCCCGGACCTCGTCAGCCGACTGGGGTCCTCCGGTCGCCTCCTGTCGGGCTTTGTGCTGCCCAAATTCACCGAGGAGCGCGGCGTCCCCTTCCTGGAGGCGCTCACGGCCGCGGAGGCGGCGAGCGGGCGGCGGCTGTTCGCCATGCCCGTGCTGGAGTCGCCGGAGCTGCTGCATCTGGAGACCCGGACGGGGACCCTCGCCGGGATCGCCCGCACCGTCGACGCGTACCGCGAGCGGGTGCTGGCGCTGCGCCTGGGCGTCACCGACTTCTGCTCGGCGTACGGACTGCGCAGACCGCCCGACATGACCGCGTACGACGTGCAGATCGTCGCCTCCGTCATCGGCGACGTGGTCAATGTGCTCAGCCGCTCCGACGGCACGGGCTACACGATCACCGGCCCGGTGTGGGAGTACTTCCGCCTCCAGGAGCGCATGTTCAAGCCCCAGCTGCGGCGGAGCCCCTTCCTCGAAGGCGGCACCGAGGAGCTGCGCACCGCGCTGATCGAGCACGACCTGGACGGGCTGCTGCGCGAGATCGAGCTCGACCGCGCCAACGGCCTCCAGGGCAAGACCTGCATCCACCCCTCCCATGTGCTGCCCGTGCACGCGCTGTCCGTGGTCAGCCACGAGGAGTTCAGTGACGCGCAGGACATCCTGCGGCCCGAGCGGGGCGGCGGCGGAGTGATGCGCTCGGCGTACACGAACAAGATGAACGAGGTGAAGCCGCACCGCGCCTGGGCGGAGCGGACGCTGCTGCGCGCCGAGGTCTTCGGCGTGGCGCACGAGGACGTCGGATTCGTGGAGCTGCTGGCCGCGGGACTGGGCCGCTGATGAGCCAGGCGAAGCGCCGACAGGCGCAGACAGGGAACGAGAACGTGGTGTGGTCCGGTACCTGGGTGGCCGACCGGCTCGGCGTCGGCCTGGCCGGCGACGGCAGGCTGCGCGAGCTGCTGGGCCTGGCCCTGCGCCGCAACCCCAAGCGGGCGCATCTGCTCGTGTCGAACGTGCTGGGCAAGCATGTGCCGCAGTCGCCCGCGGTGGTGTACGGCGCGGGGTACGAGCTCGGCGAGCGGGTGCGGGAGCTGCTCGGCGAGCAGGCCGCGGCGCGCTCGGTCGTCCTGGGGTACGCGGAGACGGCCACGGGCCTGGGCCACTCGGTCGCGGACGGGGTGGGCCTCGCGCCCTACCTGCACTCCACGCGCCGCCCGGTCGCCGGCGTCGCGAGCGCCGGAGGCTTCGAGGAGGCCCACTCCCACGCGACCTCGCACCTGCTGCTCCCCGAGGACGCGGAGCTGCTCGCGGGCCAGGGGCCGCTGGTGCTGGTGGACGACGAGTTCTCGACCGGCAACACCGTGCTCAACACCATTCGTGACCTGCACGAACGCTATCCGCGCCAGTGGTACGTGATCGTGGCCCTGGTCGATATGCGCTCGGCGGCGGACCGGGCACGGCTGACGGACTTCGCGAAGGAGATCGACGCCAGGATCGACCTGATCGCGCTGGCCTCGGGCACGGTCCAGCTCCCCGACGACGTCCTGGCGAAGGGCCAGGAACTGGTCGCGATCCATGAGAGCGCGGCTGGGCTTTCGCAGGGCGTGGCGGGTGCGGATGGGTCTGCGCAGGGCGTGGTGGGTGCGGCTGGGTCTGCGCAGGGCGTGGCGGGTGCGGCTGGGGTTTCGCAGGGCGCGGCGGGGGTCGCTGAGCTCCCGCAGGGCGCGGCGGGCACTGAGCTCCCGCAGGCCGCGGCGGGTGCCGCCGAGCCTCCGCAGGGCGCGCCCGGCTCCGCGCCGGTGCGGGTCGAGCTGGGGTGGCCCGCCTCCGTCCCCGACGGCGGGCGGCACGGCTTCCTGCCCGAGCACCGGGAGCGGCTGGAGGCCGCCCTGCCCGCGATGGCCCAGCACATAGCCGACGCGCTGGGCGACCGGGCAGCCGACGACGGCGCCCGCGTCCTCGTCCTCGGGTTCGAGGAGCTCATGTACGCGCCGCTGCGCCTGGGGACCGCCCTGGAGCACACCGTCCGCGCCGACGTCGCGTACTCCACCACCACCCGCTCTCCCGTCCTCGCCGTCGACGACCCCGGCTACGCCATACGCAGCCGCCTCGTCTTCCCGGCCCACGACGACCCGGCCGACGGCCCCGGCGAGCGGTACGCCTACAACGTCGCCGGCGCGGGCTTCGACGCCGTCGTCGCCGTCGTCGACTCCACCGCCGACACGCCCCTGCTCCACGGCGAGGACGGCCTGCTGGCCCAGCTCGCGGCGCACACCCCGCGGGTCGTGCTGGCCGTGGTCCCCTCGTACGTCCCCTCGTACGTCCCCTCGTCCGTCTCCGACGCGACGGCCGCCCGCGGTGGCGCGCCCGTAGCCGCCCGAGCAACCGAAAGGGCCTCCATGCTGCCCGAGCCCCTCCGCGGCCCCGACTTCTCCTCGTACGCCCCCGACGAGGTCGGCTGGCTGCTCCAGGACCTGTCCGACGCCGACCTGGAGGCCCCGACGGAGGAGCGCGAGGAGGCGATCCAGAGCGGCGGCGCGCACTACGCCGAGTCGCTGCCCGTGGAGTACCAGCCCAGCGCCCAGTACCAGCAGCTGTTCAAGGCCGCCCTGGAGACCTCGGCCGCCCGGATCGCCCGCGCGGTCGGCGCCGTCACCGAGACCGTCCTCGCCGAGCGGTCGCCGCGCCCCGTCCTGGTCTCGCTGGCCCGCGCCGGCACGCCCGTCGGCGTGCTGATGCGCCGCTGGGCCCAGCACCGGCACGGCCTGGACCTGCCGCACTACGCCGTCTCCATCGTCCGCGGCCGAGGCATCGACGCCAACGCCCTGCGCTGGCTCCAGCAGCACCACGACCCCGCCGACGTCGTCTTCGTCGACGGCTGGACCGGCAAGGGCGCGATCACCCGCGAACTGGCCGCGGCCCTGACCTCCTGCGACGACGTCGCCGGCTTCGACCCGGAGATCGCCGTCCTCGCCGACCCCGGCGGCTGCGTCCGCACCTACGGCACCCGCGAGGACTTCCTCATCCCCTCCGCCTGCCTCAACTCCACCGTCTCCGGCCTGATATCGCGCACCGTCCTGCGCGCAGACCTGGTCGGACCGCACGACTTCCACGGCGCGAAGTTCTACCGCGAACTCGCCTCCGCCGACGTGTCGAACGACTTCCTGGACACCGTCGCCGCCCGCTTCGACGAGGTCGCCGACGCCGTCGACGCCGACGTCAAGGAACTGCTGGCGGCCGACCGCGCGCCCACCTGGGAGGGCTGGGCCGCCGTCGAGCGGATCAGCGCGGAGTACGGCATCAACGATGTGAACCTGGTCAAGCCGGGCGTCGGCGAGACCACGCGCGTGCTGCTGCGCCGCGTCCCCTGGAAGATCCTCGCCAAGCGCGGCGCGGGCGCGGACCTCGACCATGTGCGGCTGCTCGCCGAGCAGCGCGGCGTGGCGGTCGAGGAGGTCGACGACCTGCCGTACACCTGCGTCGGGCTGATCCACCCGCAGTACACCCGCGGTGCCACCGGCGCGGACGGCAAGGCGGTGACGGCGCCATGACGACTCTCGTCGCGAGCGACCTCGACCGCACGCTCATCTACTCCGCCGCCGCGCTCGGCCTGCGCATGCCGGACGCCGACGCGCCCCGCCTGCTCTGCGTCGAGGTGTACGGCGGCAAGCCGCTGTCGTACGTCACCGAGACCGCGGCCGCCCTGCTGGACGAACTGGCCCGCACCGCCGTCTTCGTGCCCACCACGACCCGCACCCGCGAGCAGTACCAGCGGATCAGCCTCCCGGGCCCCGCCGCCCGGTTCGCGATCTGCGCCAACGGCGGGCATCTGCTCGTCGACGGCGTCAGCGACCCGGACTGGCAGCGGCAGGTCGCCGCCCGGCTCGCCGACGAGTGCGCCTCGCTCGGCGAGGTCCGCGCCCATCTGCTCGCCGCGGCGGACCCCGCGTGGCTGCTCAAGGAGCGCATCGCCGAGGACTTCTTCGCGTACCTCGTCGTGGAGCGCTCGCTGCTGCCCGAGGGCTGGGTGAAGGAGCTCGCCGAGTGGGCCGAGCCCCGGGGCTGGACGGTCTCCCTGCAGGGCCGCAAGATCTACGCCGTGCCGCAGCCGCTCACCAAGAGCGCGGCGGTGCGCGAGGTGGCGCGCCGCACGGGCGCGGAGGAGATCCTGGCGGCCGGGGACTCGCTCCTCGACGCCGACCTGCTGCTGTCGGCGGACCACGCCTGGCGCCCGGGCCACGGCGAATTGGCCGACACCGGCTGGAGCGCCCCGGACGTGGAGGTACTCGAGGAGAAGGGCATCGCCGCGGGCGAGGAGATTTTGCGCCGCTTCTTGGCGGCGGCGGGGCGGGGGTAGGAGCGGGGGCGGGGGTTGAGGGCCGCCGGCCCCGCCGCAGGGGCTCTGCGATGCGGGGCTCAGTGGTGCGGGGCCCAGCGAGGCCCCGGCCTCAGTGGCGGCGGCCCCGCGCCGGGCCAGGCGGCGCCGGGCTCACCC
>NZ_JBFAYB010000061.1:0-53919 GCF_040681075.1 Streptomyces sp. NPDC051907
TCGCGGCGATGATCACGGCGCCCGTGACGACGACCCCGATGAGTATGCGGTGCGTGCGTGTCAGCTGCATCGCGGCCACCCGCGATCCCCTCCCGTTTATGAATCTGGCGGGCACAGCCTGGCACATGCGTTCGGAGCCCGTCCCTCCGGGGAGGGAAGGGCTCCGTCAACGGAACGGGGTCGCGGTCTACTTGTTGGCCGACTTGTACGGGGTCGCGCTCTACTTGTTGGCCGACGCGACCGAGGCCACGGCCTCCTTCGCGGCCTTCACCGCGTCCTTGGTCAGGTCCTCGGCGGAGGGGCTCTTCGCGCCCGCGTAGCCGGTGCCGTTGTAGGTGAGGGTGACCACGGCGTTCTCCGTGCGGGTCACGATCGTCGCGTAGGTGAAGTCCTCGTCGGTCTTCGTCAGCTCGTAGTTGACGACCGTGGCGACCGTGCCGACGCCGGGAACGGAGGAGGACTTGACGTTCTTGGCCTTCTCCGTGGCCTTCGCCTTCGCGACCTCCTTGGCGTAGTTCTGGTCGGCGCGCTGCTCGCCGCTCAGGCCCAGGGCCTCCTCGGAGTCGTAGCGGAGGAAGGAGACGTCGAGCCAGCGGTACTGGGAGCCCTTCACGCCGTTGTCGTCCAGGCCGTTCCAGGAGCAGCTGCCGCGGCTGGCGGTGTCGCTGGACTTGCCGCTCGAGCCGGCCTTCGACTCGGGGACGAGGTCCTTGACCGTGTCCGAGGAGATCGACTTGCAGGGGTCGGGGAGCTTGACGAGCTTCGCGGGAGCGACGGACGGCGACTTCTTCGCCTGCGGGGAGGTGGAGCTCCCGGAGGACGAGGAGGACGAGTCGGAGCTCGTCTTCTTGTCGCTGTCGGAGCCCGAGTCCGAAGAGCAGCCGGCGACGACGAGCATCACCGGGACGGCTGCGCAGGCGAGTATGCGGGTGAGTCGCGGGGCTGAACGGTGCATGGTTCCTTCAGTCCGATTCGTCGAATCGTCGGTCGGTTGTCTCTTTTGTCTGTTTGGCCGCCGTTGTGAGTGGCTGCCATGTCTGGCGCTGGACTTGTCGTACCGCTCCGACACCGTACGCGGACCGGGCGGGTCCGCGAATGTGTCCCGGAATACGTACAGGAGGGCCCGGACGCCTCAGTCGTCGAAGTCGCCGACCAGTCCGCGGGCCAGACTCTGCGCCTTTTCCTGCAGTTCCCTGCTGTCGGGGGCCTCGGTGATGCTGGCCGGCTGCTCGGCGTACTCGATCGTCACGATCACGTTCGATGTGCGGAACACCACGCTCACGGTCCGCCGCTCGGCGGTCGAGCCCGACCGCGCGAGCACGTCGTCGAGGAACGCGGCGTCGCCGAGATCGTCGAGCAGGCGCGGCTCGAGGCCGTCGGGCGTGCCGGTCCCCGACCCGGACGGTGTGGTGCCGCCGACCGGGGGCTGGCCGGGGGCGGAGCCGGAGGGCGGGGGCGACGACGAGGGCGAGGAGGCGGAGGGAGCGGAGGCGTCGGAGGCATTGGGGGAGGCGGGCGTGGACTGCTTGCCCTTCTCGTCCCGGGGGGTGACGGCCGTCGGCAGCGAGGCGGCGATCTGCTTCTTCGCGAAGACCTCCTGTGCGCGGTCGTCGTCGCTGATGGCCGCGTCGTACGAGACGACCCGCTCGAAGTCCAACCGGAGCTGGTGGGAGGCGTCCGGGGCGTCGGCCTTCCAGCTGCAGCCGACGCGGCGGTCGGTGTCGTACGTGACGTCGGCGGTGCCGCGGTACGCCTTCTGCTGCGCCTCCTCGGGGAGGTCGGCGGCGCCGGGCAGCAGATCCTTGAGGGCGGAGAGCTCGACGGCGCCGCAGGGCTCGGGGAGGTTGCGGTACTTGCCGGGCGGCGCGACGGAGGTCTTGGGGCCGCCGGCCTTGGAGTCGGTGGCGGAGCCCTCGGTGCCGTCGCCGGAGGTGCAGCCGGCGACGAGCGCCGCGACAAGCGCCACGAGGCCGGGTGCGTACGCCCTTCGTTGCACGGTCCCAGGCTCCCTTCGAGCGGAAAAGTGGTTGCCGCCCTGCTGCGGCGGGTGGACACAATGTGTATCGCACGCACTGCTGTGGATGCCGGTCCGTCGAGGCTTTTACGGATGCTGGTTCCGGCATTTGCGCTTTGAGGCTTTTTCGGGGGAATAGAGGAAATATGTCGTACGTAGAGGTACCGGGAGCGAAGGTCCCCATCCGGATGTGGACGGACCCCTCGACGGTCGACGGCGGCGCGATGCAGCAGCTGCAGAACGTGGCCACACTGCCGTGGATCAAGGGCCTGGCCGTGATGCCGGACGTCCACTACGGCAAGGGCGCGACGGTCGGCTCGGTGATCGCGATGAGCGGCGCGGTCTGTCCGGCGGCGGTGGGCGTGGACATCGGCTGCGGCATGTCGGCGGTGAAGTCGTCGCTGACGGCGAACGACCTGCCGGAGGACCTGTCGCGGCTGCGGTCGAAGATCGAGCGGGCGATTCCGGTGGGGCGCGGGATGCACCGGGACGAGGTGGACCCCGGGCGGCTGTTCCAGTTCCCGACGGCGGGGTGGGACGACTTCTGGTCGCGCTTCGACGGGATCGCGGAGTCGGTCAAATTCCGTCATGAGCGGGCTCAGAAGCAGATGGGGACGCTCGGAAGCGGCAACCACTTCATCGAGTTCTGTCTCGACGAGACGGGTGCGGTGTGGCTGATGCTGCACTCCGGCTCGCGGAACATCGGCAAGGAGCTGGCCGAGTACCACATCGGCCAGGCACAGAAGCTGCCGCACAACCAGGGCCTCGTCGACCGGGACCTGGCCGTGTTCGTCGCGGACACCCCGCAGATGGCGGCGTACCGGAACGATCTCTTCTGGGCGCAGGAGTACGCGAAGTACAACCGCGCGATCATGATGGCGCTGTTCCAGGAGGTCGTCCGGCGGGAGTTCCGCAAGGCGAAGGCGACCTTCGACCCGGTCATCTCCTGCCACCACAACTACGTGGCGGAGGAGCGGTACGAGGGCATGGACCTGCTGGTCACCCGCAAGGGCGCGATCCGCGCGGGCGGCGGCGACTTCGGCATCATCCCGGGCTCGATGGGCACGGGCTCGTACATCGTGAAGGGCCTGGGCAACGAGAAGTCGTTCAACTCGGCCTCGCACGGGGCGGGCCGGAAGATGAGCCGCTCGGCGGCGAAGCGGACGTTCTCGACGAAGGACCTGGAGGAGCAGACACGGGGCGTGGAGTGCCGCAAGGACTCCGGTGTCGTGGACGAGATCCCGGGCGCGTACAAGCGGATCGAGACGGTGATCGAACAGCAGCGGGACCTGGTCGAGGTGGTGGCGAAGCTGAAGCAGGTCATCTGTGTGAAGGGGTGAGATCAGATCTTCGCCTGATCGACCTGTGCTGGTGAGTGAAGGCCCCGGACTCGAGGAGTCCGGGGCCTTCGGCGTCGCATCGCCCCTGCACGGGCCGTGGAGCTGCGGTCTGCGGGTTCGTGGCGGTTACTTCGGGTCGCGCTTGAAGGAGGCGGTCGACCAGCGGTAGCCCAGTGCGGCCAGGGCGATGGACCAGGCGATCGCGAGCCATCCGTTGTGGCCGATCTCGGTGCCGAGCAGGAGGCCGCGGAGGGTCTCGATGGCCGGGGTGAAGGGCTGGTACTCGGCGATGGGCTGGAACCAGCCCGGCATCGCGTGGATCGGGGTGAAGGCGCTGGAGACGAGGGGGAGCAGGATCAGGGGCAGGGCGCTGTTGCTGGCGGCCTCGGCGTTGGGGCTGGCGGTGCCCATGCCGACCGCGATCCAGGTGAGCGCGAGGGCGAAGAGCGCGAGGAGTCCGAAGGCGGCGAGCCATTCCAGGGCGGTGGCGTTCGTGGAGCGGAAGCCGATGGCGACGGCGACCGCGCCGACGAGGAGCACGCTGGCGATCGACTGCAGGACGCTGCCGAGGACGTGGCCTACGAGCACGGAGCCGCGGTGGATCGCCATGGTGCGGAAGCGGGCGATGATCCCCTCGGACATGTCGGTGGCGACGGAGACGGCGGCGCCGATGACGGTGCTGCCGACGGTCATCAGCAGGATGCCGGGGACCACGTAGGCGATGTAGTCGGAGCGGTCCGCGCCGCCGCCGGCGATGCCGGCGCTCATCGTGTCGCCGAAGACGTACACGAACAGCAGGAGCAGCATGACCGGGGTGAGCAGCAGGTTCAGGGTGAGGGAGGGGTAGCGCTTGGCGTGCAGGAGGTTGCGGCGCAGCATCGTGGTCGAGTCGCGCACGGCGAGGGAGAGGGCGCTCATCGGACGGTCTCCTTGGACTGGCCGCTCTGGGCAGGGACGCTGGTGCTGGTGAGGGCGAAGAACACGTCGTCGAGGTCGGGGGTGTGGACGGTCAGCTCGTCCGCCTCGATCCCGGCCGCGTCGAGCCAGTCCAGGACAGAGCGCAGCTCGCGCTGGCTGCCGTCGCTGGGGAGGTGCAGGGACAGCTGCTCGTCGTCCCGGGAGGCCTCGCCCAGGGCGGCGGCGGCGCGCTGGTAGGCGGTCGGGTCGGAGAAGCGGAGGCGGACGTGTCCGGCGGGGACGAGTCGTTTGAGCTCGTCGGCGGTGCCCTCGGCGGCGATCCGGCCGTCGTTGAGGACGGCGATCCGGTCGGCGAGCTGGTCGGCCTCCTCCAGGTACTGGGTGGTGAGGAAGACGGTGACGCCGCCGGCGACGAGTTCGCGGATGATCTGCCACATGTTGTGGCGGGAGCGCGGGTCCAGGCCGGTGGTCGGCTCGTCGAGGAAGATGATCCTCGGGTCCCCGACCAGCGTCATCGCGATGTCCAGGCGGCGGCGCATGCCGCCGGAGTAGCTGGCGGCGGGCTTCTTCGCCGCATCCACGAGGTCGAAGCGCTCCAGCAGCTCGGCGGCGACCCGCCGCCCCTCGCTCTTGGGCAGGTGGTGCAGGTCTGCCATGAGGAGCATGTTCTCCTCACCGGTGATCAGGCCGTCGACGGCGGAGAACTGGCCGGTGACGCCGATCGCGGATCGGACCGCCTGGGGGTCGGCGGCCAGGTCGTGGCCGCCGACGTGCAGCTCGCCGGCGTCCGCGGCGACGAGCGTGGAGAGGATCTTGACCGCGGTGGTCTTGCCCGCGCCGTTCGGGCCGAGCAGCGAGAAGACCGTGCCTTCGGGGACGGTCAGGTCGACGCCGTCGAGCACGACCTTGTCGCCGTAGGACTTGCGCAGCCCGTACGCCGCGATGGCCAAGCTGGTCATGAGGAATGCTCCTTCGAGAAGCTGCGGGCGGAGACTGCGGGCCTAGAGACTGCGGGCGGTGACGTTGCCGTAGGCGGTGGTGGCGTGGATGGTCAGGCCGTCGGCGCCGTCGGCGCCGTCGGTGTTCTTGAGCGCGTTGTGGATCCGGCCGTAGGAGGTGCCGGCGTCCAGGGAGGCGGAGACCCCGGCGGCGGCGCCGACCGAGATCTCGCCGTACTCGGTGCGCAGGGTGACCGCGCCCCGCGTGGCCTCGGCGATGTGGAGGTCGCCCTTCTGCGTGCCGATCTCCGCGGGGCCGCCCAGGCGGCCGACCGAGACGTCGCCGGCCTGGAGGGTGAGACGCGCGCTCGCGGCCTCGTCGATGGCGACCTCGCTCAGCGCGCCCTCGAAGACGACGTCGCCGAGCTGTCCGACGCCCCGGAACTCGCTGGCGGCCGCCTTCGCCTCGATGCGGGAGCCGGCGGGCAGGTGGACGGTGACCTCGACGGATCCGGAGTCGCCGAGGATCCGGCTCTTCGCGGTCGGGGCCTCGATCCGCAGGGCGCCGTCGACGAATGCGACCTCGATCTGCTCCGACGCCTTCACGTCGCGGCCCTTGGAGGCGTCCGCGGGAGCGACCTCGACCGTGGTGTCGGCGCGGTCGGCGGCGATGAACTGGATGCGTCCCGCGGGGATGTCGAGGACGGCGGTGATCGGGGCGGGGGTGTCGAACTTCTGCATTGTTCTTTCCTTCGGCTCGTCGTTTCTGACAACGCAAACGCTACGTTGCGTTCAAGGAAGTGGCAATGTTGGCGTTGCGCATGAACCGTAAAGATGCAGCTCAGAGCCTAGAAATCGTTGCAACGGATGTGCATTCAATGCAACGGTGAGTGCTCGTTCGTTGCAATGTATTGAAGGTGAACGCTACGTCGGAGGCGCGAAGGGCGCGCAAAGGCGGGTTCGTTCGCCGGGGATCAGATTTTGATGTCCGTCTATGTTGACAGTCGTCTATGCAGGTGGCAGCCTCGGTTCTATATCGACTGTTGTCGATATAGAACGCAGCAAGGGAGACCGTCATGTCCCGTGTCCAGCTAGCCCTGCGCGTCGCCGACCTCGAGGGATCGATCGCGTTCTACTCCCGGCTCTTCGGCGTCGAGCCCGCCAAGCTCCGCCCCGGGTACGCGAACTTCGCCGTCGCCGAGCCCCCGCTCAAGCTGGTCCTCATCGAGGGCGTGGCCGGCGAGGACACCCGGCTGGACCACCTCGGCGTCGAGGTCGAGTCCACCGAACAGGTCGGCGCGGCCGCCGACCGCCTGAAGGAGGCCGGCCTCGCGACCGTCGAGGAGAACGACACGTCCTGTTGCTACGCCCTCCAGGACAAGGTCTGGGTGACCGGCCCCGGCGCGGAGCCCTGGGAGGTGTACGTCGTCAAGGCCGATGTCGATGTCGACGTCGATGCCGATGCCTGCGCCGCCCCCGACGCCGCGGCGGGATGTGCGTGCGGCGCCGGTTGACCGGCCTGGTCTACCGGTCGACTGACCGGCCTGGTCTACCCGCTGTCAGAGCTCGCGGTGGACCTTGGAGTTGGAGGCCTGGGCGCGGGGGCGGACCACCAGGAGGTCGATGTTGACGTGCGGGGGGCGGGTGACGGCCCAGGTGATCGTGTCCGCCACGTCGTCCGCCGTCAGCGGCTCGGCCACGCCCGCGTACACCTTCGCCGCCTTCTCCTCGTCGCCGCGGAAGCGGGTCGTGGCGAACTCCTCGGTCCGCACCATGCCCGGGGCGACCTCGATCACGCGGACCGGCGTGCCGACGATCTCCAGGCGGAGGGTCTCGGCGAGCACGCGCGCGCCGTTCTTGGCCGCGACATAGCCCGCGCCGCCCTCGTACGTCGCGTGGCCGGCGGTCGAGGAGAGGATCACGACCGTGCCGTCGCCGCTCGCGGTGAGGGCGGGGAGCAGCGCCTGGGTGGTGTGGAGCGCGCCGATGACGTTGACCTCGTACATCTGCCGCCAGTCGGCCGGGTCGCCGGTGGCCACGGGGTCCGCGCCCAGGGCGCCGCCCGCGTTGTTCACCAGGACGTCGCAGCGGTCCAGGGACGCGGCGAACGCGTCGACCGCCGCGCGGTCGGTGACGTCGAGGGCGTACGCCGTCGCCTGGCGGCCCGCCTCGGCGAGCTCGGCGGCGAGCGCCTCGATCCGGTCCTTGCGGCGGGCCGTGAGGACGACGCGGTACCCGGCGGCGGCGAGCTGCCGTGCGGTGGCCGCGCCGATGCCGCTGCTGGCTCCGGTGATGACGGCTACGGGGGTGCCGGCGTCGGTCATGTCATGGCTCCTCGCGCGTGTGATCGATATGCGGCCAGGATAGGGCCGCGCGGAGGCCGCCGGGCTCGCGGGGCGTACGGGATGGCAGAGGCCCTCGGCCGCGCGGGGCGTACGTGATCGCAGACGTCACCGGCCGCGCGGCGCAAGGGTCACCGGCCGCGCGGGGCGTACGGGCTGGCAGGGGTCACCGGCCGCGCGGGACGTACATGATCACTGCCATGCCCGCCAGGCAGATCAGCGCGCCGATCACGTCCCAGCGGTCGGGCCGGTAGCCGTCGGCCACCATGCCCCAGGCGATCGAGCCGGCCACGAAGACCCCGCCGTACGCG
The DNA here is from genome assembly GCF_040681075.1 of Streptomyces sp. NPDC051907. NCBI lineage: Bacteria > Bacillati > Actinomycetota > Actinomycetes > Kitasatosporales > Streptomycetaceae > Streptomyces > Streptomyces sp. NPDC051907. The sequence continues at coordinate 7,864 of NZ_JBFAYB010000061.1, forward strand.
GCCAGGATGCGGCCGAACTCCCCCTCCGGCTGGAGCGTGGCGACGAACCCGTACGCACCGAGGGCGATCACGCCCGCGCCGATCCAGATCCAGCCCCGGTGCTCCTTGAACCCCTGCCAGACCAGCCACGCGCCGCCGATCTCGAAGAGCGCGGCCACGACGAACAGTGCGACGGAACGGGCGATGAGCATGAGTCGCAGCGTGCCATGCGCGGAGCCGCGCAAGGAGCGGGGGACGCGCCCAGGGTGAGGGGTAATCAGTAATAAATACATACAAAAGGGTATCTTCTGATCATGGGCGTGATGCGCAAGGCGCTGCTGGCGGTACTCGCCGCGGTGGTGATGGTGGTCGGCGTCGGCGCGAGCGCCGGTGCGGGGGACCGGGTGATCGCCCCGGAGGCCGACGTGGCGCACCATGGTCATGTCTCCCTGGCGAGCGGGCGGCTCGGGGTCTCGCTCGCGAGCGCGAGCCATGGTCCGGCGAGCCTTGCGAACGCGACCGTACGACTGGAGTTCTCCGCGCCGCTCGCCGGCGCGCAGGCGCTGCCCGGCAGCTGTCTGTGGGGCGGGGACCAGGTGGTCCTGTGCGGAACGGGCCCGCTGCGGGCGGGCGGGGCCGCCCGGCGGGTCGTCCTCGACCTGCGGGCGGTGGGCCTGCCGGAGGAGGCGGTCGTACGGATCAGCACGCTCTGGAACGGCGGCACGACCGACCGGAACGTCGCGAACAACGAGCACCGTGTGGTGGCGCCGGCGACGGGGGATCGGTACGTGTTCTGACGGGTGTCGAGGTGGTTTGGCGGGGGTGGCGGGCGCGGGTGCATTCTCGGGCGGTGGGCGTGGCAGATACGGGTGCCTTGTCGGCGGGGTGGGCGACACTGGGTGGGTGATCGTCGAACGCGCGTACGCCCACCTCTCCTCCTACGACGCGGGCGAGTGGCCCTGGTCGGTGCCCTGCGTCCGGCAGCTCCTGGACGAGGGGCTGCACTTCACCGCGCCCGTGACCTTCCTCGTCGGCGAGAACGGCTCCGGCAAGTCGACCCTCGTCGAAGCCCTCGCCGAGGGCTTCGGCCTCGACTCCTACGGCGGCTCGCACGACTGGCGCTACGCCTCGCACCGCGGCAAGTCCGCACTCGGCGAGCGCGTACGGTTCGAGGCCGCGCCCCGGGGGCGGCGGATGGCCACCAGCTGGTCGGCGCGCAAGGGCTTCTTCCTGAGGGCCGAGACCGCGCTGGACGCGCTGGACCGGGAGGGGTTCGCTCCGGACTCGGTCAGCCACGGCGAAGGCTTCCTCGCGGCGTTCCGGGGGAAGTTCCTCCAGACCGGGCTCTATGTGATGGACGAGCCCGAGGCGGCGCTCTCCTTCTCCTCCTGCCTGGAGCTGATCGGCCACATGGACCAGCTGGCGAAGAAGGGCGGCCAGGTCATCTGCGCCACCCACTCCCCGCTGCTGACCGCCCTGCCCGGCGCGGACATCGTCGAGGTGGGCGAGCACGGCATGCGGCGCGTCGCGTGGCGCGAGCTCGCGGTCGTCGACCACTGGCGCAGATACCTCGCCGATCCGCAGGCCTATCTGCGCCACATCGTCGACTAGCGGTCGGCGATCACTACCGGTCGGCAGTCAGCGACTAGGGCCCGGGCGGCTCGCGAGCCTCCGGGTCCCGCGCCGTCCGCGACGTACGATATCTGCATGGCGCAGAAGAACATGGCGCAGAAGAACACGGCAGAGCGCAGCGCGCTGATGGGCCAGCTGGCCAGCGCGTCGCGCCTCTACATGGCTTCGTACGCCCTCTTCAACCAGGCTCTCGCCGATCATCTGTCGCTCCACCCCACCGATCTCCAGTGCCTGAACCTGCTCTCGCTGGAGCGGGGTCCCGTCACCACCGGGCGCGTCGCCGAGCTGACCGGGCTCACCACCGGGTCGGCGACGCGGCTCGTCGACCGGCTGGAGCGGGCGGGCTACGTCACGCGCGAGCGCGACACCGCGGACCGGCGGCGGGTGCTGGTGACGCTGGTGCCGGAGCGGATAGCGGAGTTCGGCGCGGTGTGGGCCAAGCTGAACGGCGCGTGGTACGAGATGTTCGACGCGTACAGCGACGACGAGATCGCCCTGCTCACCGCGCATATGCGGCGAACGGTGGAGCTCAGCGCGGCGCAGGTCGAGCGGCTGCGCAGCGGAGAACTCTGAGCGGCGGAGGCCTTTGAGCGGCGGAGGCCTCTGAGCGGTGCCGGGCCAGCCCTCGGCCAGCCCTAGCGCCGCCTCCGCCCCGGCGCCCCCGCCTCAGGCCGCCGCGCCGCCGAACTCCCGCAGCGCGTCCTCGACGATCGCCTCCAGGCGGGCGTGGTGCGCACCGCGCCAGTACACCCGCTCGCACGCCGTGCACTGCGCGAACACGTCGTACGAGCGCTGCGTCCCCTGCTCCAGCTGCGCCTGCACCGAGTCCTTGTCGGCCTCGGCCAGCGTGCCGTTGCACGCCGTGCAGCGGGTCCAGGGGGCCAGCGCCGGGGCGAAGCGCGCCAGTACGTCCCGCAGTTGGTCCTCCGGCCGGTCGCTGTAGACGTACGCCCCCGCCCAGATCTCCCGCCTGCGCAGCAGCCCTCGGTCGCGGGAGAGCAGCACCCGCTGCTCCTTCGCGGAGAGCGTGGCCAGGGCGGGGTCGCCGATGTCCTCGTTCTCGTACGCGGCGTCGACGCCCAGCAGCCGCAGCCGTCGTGCGAGCGTGCCGAGGTGGACGTCGAGGAGGAAGCGGAGCGGGGCGCCCGGCACCCGCTGCGGCCGCTCCACGCCGAGCACCTCGACGAACTCGCCCGCGCGGGGGATGTGGGAGACGGCGACCTGACGGCCGTCGACCACGAGCCGGCCCGCCTCGGTGAGGGGGACGCCGAGGGACTCGACGACATGGCCGAGCGTCGACGAGCCGTCGGTGACCACGGTGCTACGCCCTGCGCGGTGCTCGGACGCTACGAAGAGGTGCAGCTCAGGGGCGAAATTGAAGGAGATCTCCGGTCCGTTCACAGCGTCAGCATGTCATCGGGCGGCACACGACAGCCAGCGGCTTTACGGACGGCGCGGGGCCTAGGCTTGGAAGACGGCGGGGGGCCTAGGCCTGGAACGCGGCGGCGTTCTCCCGTGCCCACTCGGCGAACATACGGGCAGGGCGGCCGACGAGCTCCTCGACGGTACGGGTGAGCGGGACGGGCGAACCGTCCGTCGAGGCCCAGTAGTCGAGCAGCCCCTCGGCGAACGCGTCGGGCAGATAGGCGCGTACGGACTCCTTCCATCCCTCGCGCGTCACGGCGTTGAAGGGCATCGGCCGGCCTGTCGCGTCCTCCAGGATCGCGATCTGCTCGGCGAAGGTGAGGGACTCCGGGCCGGTCAGGTGGTACGACGCGCCGCGCAGCCACGGCTGGGTGAGGACCGCGAGCGCGGCCTCGGCGATGTCCCGCTCGTCGATGGGGTCGCCGTGACTGTCCGGGTAGGGAAGGTCGATGCCGCCCGTGGACGCGAGCGCCCAGCGCCACTGGAGCGCGTTGCCCGCGAACGCGCCGGGCTGCAGCACGGTCGTCTGGACGGCCGCGTCCGCCAGTGCCTGCTCGACCGTCAGATGGGAGGCGGCGACCGGGTTGTCGGCGGCGCCGGGGTCGAGGACCGAGCTGGAGGAGAGCAGCACGATGTGCTGCACGCCCGCATTCTCGGCCGCTGCGAGGAACGCGCCGATCTGGGCGGGCTCGGCGTAGAGGAAGACCGAGTCGATGGAGTCGAGCGCGGCAGGGAAGTCCGCGGGGTCGTCGAGCGCGCACTTGACGGTGGCGACCTCTGGGGGCGGGCTGAGTTTTTCGGGGCTGGCGGAGGCGGCGCGGACGGCGATCCCCGCCTCGTGGAGAAGGGCGATGAGGGTGGTGGCGACCTTGCCGCGGCTGCCGGTGACGAGGACGGTCATATCGGTGGTTCCTTAAGGAGAGAAGGCCTGCAGGGCAGGTTTGCGTGGCGCAATATCTGCGCGACGCAGGTAAATATCGCGAAAGAGGGCCCGCGCGTCAAGCGTGTTTCCGCGGGCCCTCTGTGCCGCTCTGTCTCCTGCCCTGCTCCGTCTGCCCTGTCTGCTCTGCCTGTTCTGCTGGGCCTACTGCACGACGCGGAAGTGCGTGGTGATCGGGCCGCCGCCCTCGCCCAGCACATGGAACGCGACGCCGGGCGGGGCGACCCGGTCCGTCAGCGTGTCGCCGCTCTCCCAGGGGAGGCGCAGCGTCGAGACCACGCCCGGGGCCACCAGCAGCGGCCGGCCCGCGAAGGTCGTCGCGCCGGCCGTGTGCGCATGGCCGGTCAGGACGGCCGGGACGTTGGTCCGCCCGGCCAGCACCTCCGCGAGCCGGTCGGCGTTGGTCAGGTTGGTCGAGTCGAGGTACGGGTGGTGGATGACCGCCGGCGGGTGGTGGAAGGCGGGCAGCGCCGGGGTGTCTCCGAGCTCGTCGAGCGTGCGCGTCAGCCATTCGATCGTCTCGTCGTCGAACCGTCCCGCGTCGTCGCCGGGGATCGTCGAGTCGCAGAGCAGCAGGGCGTAACCGCCCACGTGGTGAACCCGGTTGACGGCCCGGCCGCTGTCGCCCTCGCCCTCGCCCTCGCCGAGCAGCGCCTTGCGGTAGGCGGACCGGTCGTCGTGGTTCCCCGGGCAGGTGAAGAACGGCGCGTCCAGGCGCGCCAGCAGCTCGGCCGCCTCGGCGTACTCGGCGGGTGCGCCGTGGTCCGCGATGTCTCCCGTGACCAGGACGGCATCGGGCTGCCTGCTCAGGGAGTTCAGATACGCCACGGTCCGTACGGCCCGGTCCGTCGCCCGCTCCGTGCCGTCCAGATGCAGATCGCTGATGTGTGCGAGCAGCACGCGAAACCCCCTCCGTCGCGACTAATGGTTGAGTCACCCTAATCCATTAGTTGACGGTCGAGGGCTGGGTTACCGTGTCCTTATGAAGATCATTGACCTGGAGCCGGGCGACCCCCGACTGGTGAGCGACCTGCTGCCCGTCCTCCTCGAGCTGCGCCCGCATCTGACCGAGGACGCCTTCCGCGATGTGTACGAGAAGGGGTACGGCCAGGGCCTGCGCTTCACCGCCGTGTACGCCCCCGAGGGCCAGTGCGTGGGCGCGGCCGGGTGGCGCATCGTCGACAACACCAGCCAGATACGGAAGCTGTACGTGGACGACCTGGTGACCGCCGCGAGCGCGCGCTCCACCGGGGTCGGCCGTCATCTCCTCGCCTACCTCGAGGAGCGCGCCCGCGAGGCCGGCTGTCTGCATCTCAACCTGGACTCGGGCACGCACCGCACGGAGGCCCACCGCTTCTACTTCCGCGAGCGGATGTCGGTCGTCGCGTTCAACTTCGACAAGCCGCTCGACGCCTGAGGTCTGGCGATTGAGGCCTGAGACCTGACGGCTCAAGACGCTCCCAGGGCAGGCGGCGGGGTCACGCCTCCGGGCGCAGGTCCAGCCGCCAGTCGTTGGACCGCAGAGGGTTGCCGGCCGGGAACTCGAAGTCGCACTCGCCCATCAGCTCGAAGCCCGCCTTCCTGCACACCGTGTTGGACGGGCCGTTCGCCACGGACGGGAAGGCGTGCAGATAGCGGTGCTTGTGCTCCGCGCGCGCCGCCTCGACGACGGCGAGGGTGCCGGACGTCGCGATGCCGCGCCTCTGGAAGCCGGGCAGGACGCTCCACCCCGTCTCGTACACCTGCTCGCCGGACCACGTCTGCTCCCAGAAGCCGACCGAGCCCGCGGCCTCGCCGGTCTCCTCCAGGACTATGCGGAACATCCGCCCCCGCCCGGTGCGGTCGGCGCTCAGGTCGACATAGCGCTGGTGGCGCGTGATGAGCTGCTCCTCCGACTCAGGGCCGCCCAGATGGGCCATCAGCTCCGGCGCGTTCGAAGCGCGGAGGAGCTCGAAGTCGTCCTCGGACCAGGGCTCGATGCGTACTGCGGATGCTTTGGACTCCATGTCACGCACTGTAGGCCGTGGGTCTGACAACGGAACGCGGCCGGACGAGCGGCGTCATCGAGTCGGGTGCCATCACGGGGTCACCCGGCCGGCGTCACGGGGGCGACGGCCGCGAGTACGCGGTCGGCGGCACGCCCACCGTCGCCGTGAAGTCCCGTGCGAGGTGCGCCTGATCGCTATAGCCGAGCTCGTTCGCCAGCTCCGCCCAGTCCACCTCGCCGCCGCCCTCCTCCGCGCGCTCCAGCGCCTCGTGGATGCGGTAGCGCAGGATGACCCACTTCGGTCCGACGCCGACGTACGCGGCGAACAGGCGCTGCAGCGAGCGCGCCGAGACGCCCTCGGCGTCGGCGAGCTCGGCGACCTGCCGGATCGTACGGTCCGTGCGCACCAGGTCGACGAGCTCCATAGCGCGCACGGCCTGCGGATCGGCCGCCGGCGCCAGCCCCAGCAGGAACTCGTCCAGCGCCGCGACCCGGTCGTCCTCCGCGTCCGGCTCCAGGACGCGGGCCGCGGCGGCGGCCCCTCGGGGCAGGACGTCCTGGACCGGCAGCCGCTGCCCGGTCCAGTCGGAGACCGGCCGGTCCGGGGCGAACGGGCGGAAGCCCCCGGGCCGGAACTGGACCCCGCACACCCGCCCCCGCCCCTCCAGCTTCTGCGTGAACAGCGAGAGCCCGATGCCTGCGACCTCGCCCCACGCGGGCTCGTCGCCGTACTGCTGGAAGACCACGTTCACGGACGGGTGCGGCACGACATGGGAGGCGTACGGCTCGGCCAGGTCCCAGTCGATGAGCCAGTAGTGCTCGAGGAACGGACGCAGCGGCGCGGCCGCCTCGCGGCGGCGGAAACGGACGCGCGCGAAGAGCTCCTGGGCGTCGACGATGCCCCTGGTGTCACGACGAGGGCCTGCCATGATCCGGATCCTATGCGCCGGAATGCCTGGTCGGCCATGGTCGGCCTTGGCCGGCCGGTGCTCCGGCGGGCCGCGCTGTCGCGTTTCTTCAAGACGCCGAGGCGTCCTGTGCCTACGGTCGAGGCATGACGAACACCAGCCACACCCTCAGCGAGCTGCTCGAAGCGGCGGCGGAGCACGCCGTACCGGTGGTGCGCGGCATCGGCGACGGGCAGCTGGACGATCCGACGCCGTGCGCGGAGTACGACGTGCGCGGCCTGACGAACCACCTCATCCAGGTGGTGATCAACTTCCAGGCCATGGCGGCCAAGCAGGACACCGACTTCTCCGCCATCCCGGACTACATCGGCGAGGGCGGCGACTGGCGCGCCCGCTTCGCCGCCGAGACCGACGCACTGGTCACGGCATGGTCGGCGCCCGGGGCCGAGGAGGGCACGACGGGGTCCATGGGCATGCCGGCCAGGACGCTCGGCGAGATGGCCCTGGGCGATCTGACCGTGCACGCGTGGGATCTGGCCCGCGCGACCGGCCAGGAGTTCGCCCCGGCGCCGCTCGCGGTCGGCGAGGTCCTGCGGTCGTTCGAGAAGCTGGCGCCTATGGCGCGCAAGATGGGGGCGTTCGGCGAGGAGGTCCCGCTCGCGGACGCGGCGTCCGCCTCGGACTTCGACCGTCTGCTGGCCCTCACGGGTCGGGACCCGAGCTGGCGCCCGTAGTCCTCACGGGCGGGGACCCGAGCTGGTGCCCGTAGTCCTCACGCCCCTTAGTCCTCACGCCCTGCCCCCTGGTCGGCCGCCCTGCCTGCGCGCCTGTCGGCTTAGCCACCCCCGGCGCTCGCGCTGGTAGCGCCGCTCGAAGACGGCCTGCGCATCGCGCCGGTCGCGGTAGGCGCGGTACTCCCTCTCGCCCCGGCTCCCGGCACTGCCGTCCGCGCGACGCCCATAGCGGACCTGCGCGAAGACGAGCACGGCCGCGGCCAGCCACAGGACGGGCTCCACGAATCCGAAGCCCATGAGGGCGACGAGGGTGATGACTAAGAGGGGATTCACGGTGCGCCTCCGTGCGTCGGCGGAACATCCACGCCGCCACGGTCCGGGCCGCGGGCACCAAACTAGTCCCGCCCCCGCTTCTAGGTGAAGACGCGCGCACGGCTTCACCAGGGAGGAGCGCGAATGGGCGCGGGGGCGAGGGGGAGGGTGCTCGGCGGTGCTCCGAGCCCCCGACATCTGCTCTTACAAAGCAGATGTCGGGGGATGCCACCCCCGCAGGCGCGGCGAGCACATCCCGGCCGAGGCGCTCAGCACGGGGCTGAAGGGATCACCCCCGCCTACGCGGGGAGCAGTTGTCTGGATGGCTGAGCGGTCAGCCATCCCAGCGGCCACCCCCGCCGCGCAGGGAGGGCCGTCGTACCCGAGATCGCACGTGATCCGCGAGCGGGTGTACGCGCGTCGGCGTCACCGTGGTCCGGGCAGGGGAGCGGCGTGCCGATGCGCGGCAAGATCCCACACGCCCCCGTGCCGAGAGCCGTCCAAGACCGCCCCCGCAGGCGCGGGGAGCACAGGGCCTTCGCCGTGTCCGCCCGTACCGCGACGGGGACCACACCCGCGTACGCGCGGAGCCGCATGCCGTGGGATCACCCCCGCCGCCGGCCGGCCCGAACCAGCAGCCGACCAAGGCCCGCCCCCGCCCCCGTACACACGAGGCGCACCCAGCAGCCCCGCCAGGGCACCGCGCCCCTCGTCACCTCACGGCCACACCAAGCAGTACGGCTGGTGGCCCGCCTCGTGGAGACGATGGCTGAAATCTTGCCATTCGTGCAGCAGCTGGTACACGTTGAACGCGTCCCTCGGCCCGCCCCGGTCCGGGACCGTCGACCAGATGAAGGCCGCCGCGCCCACCGATTCCTCGCCGATGCCGCGCAGCGGGTCCACCACCGTCATCGGGAGCTTCACCACCGCGTAGTCCGGGTGCAGCACCACCAGCTCCAGCGGCGGGACCTTGTTCAGCGGCATGCCCTGGATGCCCGTGAGCACCATCGCCGCTATCGTCTCCGGCTTGATCTTGGTGAACATGCCGCCCATGCCGAGCTCGTCGCCGCCCAGCTCCTCCGGGCGCATCGAGATCGGCACTCGGGCGGCCGTGGCCCCGTCGGGCGCGCCGAAGTACTTGTAGGTCACCCCCACTCGGCCGCTCCTGCCCATGGGCTCGTCCCCGTCCGCGTCTCCGCGTCGCAGGTTCCTCGCGTCCGCGTCGCCGCCTCGCCGGTGTCTTCCCCGCCGGGCAGGCTCAGGACCCAGGTCGTCGGTCCCCTCGCCCAGTCCGCCACCGCGATGCATATCTCCACCCGACCACTCGCAGCCCCCGCCGCGCAACCCGATCATCGTGACAGTGACCTCCCCCACGAACCGGCTATGAAACACCAGTCCGCGAGAACGTCGGAGCCTCTGACAACATGGATTCCGTGAGCCTTCCCTATGACGCCTTAGTTTCGCAGACGCCAGGGCGCTGACGCCCTTTCGTAATACGAGGAGACAGCCCGCCCCGCTCACCGGTGGCCGAGATCTTCTGCCCCGGCTGCCCCGACCCCGATTCGCAGATCAGGACCAAAGTGTCGTATTCATACGAAGCCCCAGTTTCGCAGGCGCTTTTCGACCGGGCCTCCGTCGTGACGCCCGGCGGCGTGAACTCTCCCGTACGGGCCTTCCGGGCCGTGGGCGGCACGCCCAGGTTCATGGTGTCCGGCGCCGGCCCGTATCTCACCGACGCCGACGGGCGCGAGTACGTCGACCTCGTCTGCTCGTGGGGGCCGATGATCCTCGGCCACTCCCACCCGGCCGTCATCGAGGCCGTGCAGGCCGCCGTCGCGCGCGGCACGTCCTTCGGCACGCCCGGCGAGGGCGAGGTCGCGCTCGCCGAGGAGATCGTGGCCAGGGTCGCGCCCGTCGAGCAGGTCCGGCTCGTCTCCAGCGGCACCGAGGCGACCATGTCCGCGATCCGGCTGGCCCGCGGGTTCACCGGCCGGGCGAAGGTCGTGAAGTTCGCCGGCTGCTACCACGGCCACGTCGACGCGCTGCTGGCCGCCGCCGGCTCGGGCGTCGCGACCTTCGGGCTGCCCGACACCCCGGGCGTGACCGGCGCGCAGGCCGGCGACACGATCGTCCTGCCGTACAACGACATCGAGGCCGTACACGAGGCCTTCCGCGCGCACCCCGGCGAGATCGCCTGTGTGATCACCGAGGCGTCGCCGGGCAACATGGGCGTCGTGCCGCCGCTGCCGGGGTTCAACGCGGGCCTGAAGGCGGCCTGCGCGGAGAACGGCGCGCTGTACATCTCCGACGAGGTCATGACCGGCTTCCGCACCTCCAAGGCCGGCTGGTACGGCGTCGACGGCGTCGAGCCCGACCTGCTGACCTTCGGCAAGGTCATGGGCGGCGGCTTCCCGGCCGCGGCCTTCGGCGGGCGCGGCGACGTCATGGCGCACCTCGCCCCGGCCGGCCCCGTCTACCAGGCGGGCACCCTCTCCGGGAACCCGGTGGCGACCGCCGCGGGCCTCGCGCAGCTGCGGCTGCTCGACGACGCCGCGTACGAGAAGGTCGACGCGGTGTCCCGGCAGATCCAGGGCCTGGTCGCCGACGCGCTCGCCAAGGAGGGCGTCGCGCACCGGCTGCAGACCGCGAGCAACATGTTCTCCGTCTTCTTCACCGCGCAGGACGTGCGCGACTACGAGGACGCGAAGAACCAGGAGGCGTTCCGCTTCAACGCCTTCTTCCACTCGATGCTCGCCGACGGCGTGTACCTGCCGCCGTCCGCCTTCGAGTCCTGGTTCGTCTCCACCGCCCACGACGAGCGGGCGATCGAGCGGATCGCCGCCGCCCTGCCCGCCGCCGCCCGCGCCGCCGCGGAGGCCGCCGCATGAGCACCTCGATCGACAACGAGATCACCGTCGTCCATCTGGTGCGGCACGGAGAGGTCGAGAACCCCGACGGCGTGCTCTACGGCCGTCGCTCCGGCTACCACCTGTCCGAGCTGGGCCGGCAGATGGCCGACCGGGTCGCCGAGCATCTCGCGGAGCGCGACGTCACCCATGTCGTCGCCTCCCCGCTGGAGCGCGCCCAGGAGACCGCGACGCCGATCGCCAAGAGCCACAGCCTGACCCTCGACACCGACGAGCGGCTGATCGAGGCGGGCAACGTCTTCGAGGGCAAGACCTTCGGCGTCGGCGACGGCGCGCTGCGCAAGCCGGGCAACTGGAAGCATCTGACCAACCCCTTCCGCCCGTCCTGGGGCGAGCCCTACGTCGACCAGGTCGTACGGATGATGGGCGCGCTGGGCGCGGCGCGCGATGCGGCCCGTGGGCACGAGGCGGTCTGCGTCAGCCATCAGCTGCCGATCTGGATCGTGCGGAGCTTCGTCGAGCGCCGCCGCCTCTGGCACGACCCGCGCCGGCGGCAGTGCACGCTGGCCTCGCTGACCACCTTCACCTATCAGGGCGACAAGATCGTCTCGGTCGGGTACTCCGAGCCGGCCCGTGATCTCGTTCCGGCGCATCTGCTCGCCGGGGCGAAGCCCGTGAAGGGCAAGAGCAAGGCGTTCGGCGCTTAGCAAGGCGTTCGCCGCTCAGCGAGAGATTCGGCGCACCTGGTCCGCTGCCCGGCGCCGGCCGGCCGCTGGCGCCTGGTCCGTCGGCCGGCCGCCGGCTCCCGGGCCGCTGCTCGTGCGCCGCGCCGCGGTATGCGAAGGACCGCGCGCTGGACTTCGCCGTAGGCCTCGACCCGGACTTCGCCTGTGTGCGCGCAGGCGAAGTCCGGGCGCGGTCACCGAATCGTCCTGACCGGGTAACAGAGCGCCCGTCAGACGCTCGTGGCGAGAACAAGCAACCTGTTTTCGGAACCCCCGCCGGTCCGCCCGCATCTATCCCGATGCCGATGTGGTCCTGATTCTCTGGGCCAGCGAGAGCGCGGATGGGGACGAAGATGCGCGACATCAGTCGAAGGAGTCTGCTCGGAGCGGGACTTGGAGCCGCGGCGGCGATGACGGTCGCCGGCTGCGGATCGTCCGACAAGGGCGGAGACGGCGGCTCCGGAGCGGACCGGGGCAAGAACGGCAAAGACGGCAAGGGCGGAGACGGCTCCGGGAAGGTCGAGGGCCGGGCCATCGGGGACGGCTCCACGTCCGACACCGGAAAGCAGCCGAACCAGCCGTCCAAGCCCGTTCCCCTCGAGCCGGGCCAGACCCCGCCGCAATTCGTGATCTTCTCCTGGGACGGCGCGGGAGAGGTCGGCAACGGCCTGTTCCCGCGATTCCTCGAACTCGCGAAGAACCACGACGCGGCGATGACCTTCTTCCTCTCCGGGATCTATGTGCTCCCCGAGTCGAAGAAGACCCTCTACCGTCCGCCCAACAACGGCATCGGCGCCTCCGACATCGGCTATCTCACCGACGACCACATCAAGGACACGCTGAAGCACGTACGCCAGGCGTGGCTCGACGGCCATGAGATAGGCACCCACTTCAACGGGCACTTCTGCGCCGGCTCCGGCTCGGTGGGCAACTGGTCCTCCGCCGACTGGCAGAACGAGATCGACCAGGCTGTGTCCTTCGTCACCCAGTGGCGTACGAACAGCGGCTGGAAGGACGTCGAGCCGCTGCCCTTCGACTACCGCAAGGAGCTCGTCGGCGGCCGCACCCCCTGTCTGCTCGGCCAGGAGAACCTGCTGCCCACCGCCAAGAAGCTGGGCTGGCGCTACGACGCCAGCTCGCCCGGCGGCCTGCAGCAGTGGCCCGACAAGAAGCTCGGCATGTGGAACCTGCCGCTTCAGCAGATACCTTTCCCCGGGCACTCCTTCGAGGTGCTCTCGATGGACTACAACATCCTCGCCAACCAGTCGAAGAATTCGACCAAGGGCATGCCCGAGCGCTACCCCGGGTGGAAGAAGCAGGCCACCGAGGCGTATCTCAAGGGCTTCCAGCGGGCGTACGACACCAATCGCGCGCCGTTCTTCATAGGCAACCACTTCGAGCAGTGGAACGGCGGCATCTACATGGACGCCGTCGAGGACGCGGTGAAGGGCATGGCCGGCAAGAAGGACGTACGGCTGGTCTCCTTCCGGCAGTTCTGCGACTGGCTCGACGTGCAGGACCCGCAGGTGCTCGCCAAGCTCCGCACCCTCGGCGTCGGCCAGGCGCCCGCCGGCGGCTGGAACGCATTCTTTAAGGCCTCTTGACAAGGGGCTATCCGGGCGTCGAGGGGGGCGTCGAAGATCCCTGGAACGGCCATGCGAAACTTTTCACATGAGCCTTAGCCGTGCCCCCCGCACTGCCCTCCCGGCCGCCCTGGCCGTCGCCGGAGCACTCGCTCTGACGGCCTGCTCAGGCAATGGAATGTCCGGCGGCGGCGGTGACACCAACTTCGTCACCGACACCGGCGGCATCTCCACCGCGGCCAAGGGGGAGCGCGCGGCGCCGTACGAGATCGCCGGCGAGACCCTCGACGGCAAGCATCTCGACATCGCCGACCTCAAGGGCAAGGTCGTCGTGATGAACGTATGGGGATCATGGTGCCCGCCCTGCCGCGCCGAGGCCCCGCATTTCTCCAAGGTCGCCAAGGAGACCAAGGACAAGGGCGTGGAGTTCGTCGGGATCAATACCCGCGACCCCAACAAGGGCCCGGCGCTCGCCTTCGAGAAGGACTACGGAATCGAGTATCCGAGCCTGTACGACACGGCGGGCAAGCTGATCGTCAACGGCTTCCCCCGCGGCAGCCTCAATCCGCAGGCCATCCCCTCCACGATCGTGCTCGACCGCGAGGGGAAGATCGCGGCCCGCTCGCTCAAGGCGCTCGACGCCGCGGAACTCCGCAAGATCATCGACCCGTTGATCGCGGAGAAGTGATCCTGTGCAGTCTCTCGCCGCGGCGGCCGGCGCGTCCGGCACGCCCCTGCACTCGCTCGCCGCGTCCGGCACGCCTCTGGACGCGCTCGCCGCGTCCGGCGCGGCGCACGACCTCGCGGCAGCCGGCGTGAACGACACCGTCCTCGGCGGAGCGCTGCTGCTCGCCCTGCCCCTCGCCGTCCTCGGCGGCCTGGTCTCCTTCTTCTCGCCCTGCGTGCTGCCGCTCGTTCCCGGCTACCTCTCGTACGTCACCGGGGTCAGCGGCACCGATCTGGCCGAGGCCCGGCGGGGCCGGATGGTCGCCGGCGCCTCGCTGTTCGTCCTCGGGTTCACCGTCGTGTTCGTCTCCGGCGGCGCGCTCTTCGGATACTTCGGCCACACGCTCCAGGGCCAGAGGGAGATCCTCTCCAAGATCCTCGGCGTATTGATGATCTTGATGGGCGTCCTGTTCCTGGGGCTGATGCCCTGGCTCACCCAACGGGAGTTCCGTCTCCACAAGCGGCCGGTGACCGGGCTGACGGGCGCCCCGCTGCTGGGCGCGCTCTTCGGCATCGGCTGGACGCCGTGCATCGGGCCGACGCTCTCGTCGATCCAGTTCCTCGCCGCCAACGAGGCGAGCGCCGGCCGGGGGGCCATACTGACGGTCGCGTACTGCATCGGCCTGGGCCTGCCCTTCGTCCTGGCGGCCGTGGCCTTCCGCAAGGCGCTCGGCGCCTTCAGCTGGGTCAAGCGCCACTACGCCTGGGTGATGCGGATCGGCGGCGGCATGATGATCGCGACCGGTCTGCTGCTGCTGACCGGGGCGTGGGACAGCCTGGTGCAGGAGATGCAGGTCTGGACCAACGGCTTCACGGTGGGGATCTAGTTCTAATGAGCAACACAGAGACCGAAGAGCAGGAGCGCAAGGACGGGGCCGAGCTCGGCGCCGCCGGCGCCCAGCTCTCCACCGCCCCCCGCGAGGAGCCCCTCGGCGGACCCACCCTCTCCGTCGTGGGCTGGATCCGCTGGTTCTGGCGGCAGCTGACCTCCATGCGGGTCGCGCTGATCCTCCTCTTCCTGCTCTCCCTGGGCGCGATCCCCGGCTCGCTCATCCCGCAGAACAGCGTGGACGAGCTGAAGGTGCAGGCCTTCAAGGAGCGGCACGAGTCCCTCGCGCCGCTCTACGAGAAGCTCCAGTTCTTCGACGTCTACAGCTCGGTGTGGTTCTCGGCGATCTACATCCTGCTGTTCGTCTCCCTCATCGGCTGCATCGTGCCGCGCAGCTGGCAGTTCGTCGGCCAGCTCCGCGGCCGTCCGCCGCGCGCGCCAGGACGGCTCACCCGGCTGCCCGCGTACGCGACCTGGCGCACCGAGGCCGAGCCCGAGCAGGTCCGCGAGGCCGCGCTCGCGATGCTCAAGCGGCGCCGCTTCCGCGCCCACACCGTCGGCGACGCGGTCGCCGCGGAGAAGGGCTATCTGCGCGAGGCCGGCAATCTGCTCTTCCACATCGCGCTGATCGTGATGCTGCTGGCCTTCGCCGCCGGCCAGCTCTTCAAGTCGGAGGGCGGCAAGCTGGTCATGGAGGGCGACGGCTTCTCCAACACCCTCACCCAGTACGACGACTTCAAGTCCGGCTCGATGTTCGGCACGGACGAGCTGACGCCGTTCTCCTTCAAGCTGGACGACTTCCGGGGCACGTACCAGAAGGACGGGCCCCAGCGCGGCACGCCCCGCACCTTCGAGGCGGGCGTCACCTGGTCAAAGGGCCGCGGCCCGGACCAGAAGTCCGTCATCGAGGTGAACAAGCCCCTCGTGGTCGACGGCACCAAGGTCTATCTGCTGGCGCACGGGTACGCGCCCGTCGTCACCGTCCGGGACGGCCGGGGCGAGGTCGTCTTCAGCGGCGCGGTGCCGCTGCTGCCGATCGACAACAACATCACCTCGACCGGCGCGATCAAGGTGATGGACGGCTACCGCGACAAGAGGGGCAAGAAGGAGCAGCTGGGCTTCCAGGCCTTCTTCGTGCCGACGTTCGCGGGCGCGGGCAACGGCGATATGTTCTCGCAGTTCCCCGGCCTGGAGTTCCCCGTGCTGGCGGTCACCGGCTACCACGGCAGCCTCGGCGTCGACGCGGGCCTGCCGCAGAACGTGTACCAGCTCGACCTGCGCAAGATGAAGCAGTTCAAGGGCGACAAGCACGAGATCCTCAAGGGGCGGCTGCTGCCCGGCGAGAAGCTGACGCTGCCCGACGGCGCGGGCTCCATCACCTTCGAGAAGGAAGTGAAGGAGTGGGCGAGCTTCAAGATCTCGCAGCAGCCCGGCGACGGCTGGGCGCTCGCCGGCGCGATCGGCGCCATCGCCGGACTCGTCGGCTCGCTGTTCATCCAGCGCCGCCGCGTCTGGGTCCGGGCGGTACGGGGGAAGGACGGCGTCACCGTCGTCGAGATGGCGGGGCTGGGCCGCAGCGAGTCGGCCAAGCTCCCCGAGGAGCTGGCCGAGCTGGCCGCCGTGCTCCATTCCGAGGCGCCGAGCGCGCCTGAACCAGTCGATTCCGACGATTTCGTCGATCCCGTCGATGTGTCTGCCGAAGGGGCTGAGAAGTGACTCTCGCCGCCGCAACCAACGAGAACCTGGCGGAGATCAGCAATGTGCTGGTCTATTCGTCGATGGCCGTGTACACCCTGGCCTTCTTCGCGCACATGGCGGAGTGGCTCTTCGGCAGCCGCAGCAAGGTGGCCCGCACCGCGGCGGCGCTCACTCCCGCCGCCGCGCCCGCCGCCCCCAAGGTCCAGGTCAAGACGGGCGGCGGGACGGCGGTGCTGGAGCGGCCGAAGGTCGTGACCCGCTCCGCCGGCGGCGGCCCGGAGGTCCCCGACGGCCCCGGCGCGCACGGCGGCACCGAGAAGGGCGATCTGTACGGCCGGATCGCGGTCTCCCTGACCACCCTGGCGTTCCTGCTGGAGGCGGCGGGCGTTATCGCCCGCGCCCTGTCGGTGCAGCGGGCGCCGTGGGGCAACATGTACGAGTTCTCCACCACGTTCTCGACGGTCGTCGTCGGCGTGTACCTGGCGCTGCTGCTCGCCAAGAAGAACGTCCGCTGGGCCGGCCTGCCGCTGGTCACGACGGTTCTCCTGGACCTCGGCTTCGCCGTCACCGTGCTGTACACCGAGAGCGACCAGCTGGTGCCCGCCCTCGACTCGTACTGGCTGTGGATCCACGTCTCCACCGCCATCTTCTGCGGCGCGGTCTTCTACCTCGGCGCGGTCGGCGCCGTGCTGTACCTGTTCCGGGACGCGTACGAGAGCAAGCTCGCCCGCGGCGACAAGCCCGGCCGCTTCGCCACATCCGTGCTGGAGCGGCTGCCCTCGTCGGCGAGCCTCGACAAGTTCTCCTACCGGGTCAACGCGGCCGTCTTCCCGCTGTGGACCTTCACGATCATCGCGGGCGCGATCTGGGCCGGCGACGCGTGGGGCCGTTACTGGGGCTGGGACGCCAAGGAGGTCTGGTCGTTCATCACCTGGGTCGCCTACGCCGCCTACCTCCACGCCCGCGCCACCGCCGGCTGGAAGGGCCGCAAGGCCGCGTACATCGCGCTCGTCGCGTTCCTGTGCTTCCTGTGGAACTACTACGGCGTGAACATGTTCGTGAACAGCCTGCACTCCTACGCCGGGGTCTGAGGCCGTACGGAGCCCTTGAGGTAGCGCCCGGACCCCCCGGGAGCGAGGCTGGTGCCATGACCGTCGTGATCCCGCATGGCATCAGCGAGCCCCGGGAGGGCGGCGTGCATCTGCTGCGGTTCGAGCTGCCGCTGCCGCATCCCGTCGTACGGGTCTGGGCCGCCGTCGCCACCCCCGAGGGGCTGCCGACCTGGCTGGCCGCCGCCGACGTCCTCGAGCCGAGGGTCGGCGGCGTCGTCGTGCTGCGCTGGCTCAACGCCGACGACGAGGGCCGCCAGACCGTCGCCGAGGGCCAGGTGACCGCCTGGGACATGGAACGGGTGGTGGAGTACACGGTGAGCGTGCACGGCCGCCTCCGCTTCCACCTGGAGCACGCGGCCAAGGGCGGCACGACCCTGCGCTTCACCCATGAGCTCCAGGGCACGGACCCGCAGCGCCTGGACGCCCTGGCCGGCTGGCACATGCACTTCGAGCTCCTCGCGGACGCGCTGGACGGGCAGCCCACGACCGACTGGTCGACGTGGACGCCCGCCCGCTGGCAGGAGCTGCGCGAGCAGTACGCCTAGAAGACGGTCGGCGCCGTCAGACGCAGTCCTTGCTCGGGGGCTTCTGCTCCGGCCAGGCGAACTGCTCGAAGACCGGGTTCCCGTCGGCCGGCAGTCGCACTATCGGCACGGCCTTGTTCCGCGGGTTGCCGCGGTTGTCGAGACAGATCCAGCCGCTGGCGCCGTTCACCCGCAGGGAGCCCGTCAGATGCGGCCACTGGGCGGTGATGTCGGCGGGGGCGGGCGGCTTGCCCGATGTGCCGGCCGCCGCGCGCACGCCCTGGACCGCCGTGGCCATGGCGTCGTAGCCGATGATCGTCTGGCCGTCCTGGAGCGCGTTCGGGCCGATGTCGTCCCGCACCTCCGCTATCCCGTCGGCCAGCCGCTGGTAGGCGGCCGCCGAGCCGCCGGTCTTCGGCAGCTCGTGCCCGGCCTGCGCGTTCCAGGCGTCGGGGTGGGCGAGCGCCGCGTACTTCACGGTCACCCGGGGCTGCTTCTCGTCCTTGCGGACCGCGAGCGCCTGGCGGTTCAGCTTCGGGTCCGCGGGCAGATAGGACGCCTCGTCGCCGGTGAGCACGGTGAACCGGCCCGGCGCGCCGCAGCCGGCCTGGCTGAGCTGGTCGATGAAGACGCGCAACGGGGTGTGGCGGCCCGCGAAGAGGATCGTGCGGGTATCGGTGTCGCAGATATAGGAGACGATGCTGTTGAAGACATTGCCCAGATTGCCGGGGTTGTCCGGTTCCTTGGGCGAGGTGAACTGCCTCGGCTCGTGCTCCGGATCGGGCAGCTGAGCCTCGAACGCCTTGCGCAGGGTCTGCGCGAACCGGTCGGAGGGGCGCGTGTCGTGGACCAGCAGCGCGTCGCCGAAGTCGTTCTTCGTATGGGCGACCAGCGCCCGTGCCTCGTCTCCGTTGGTCGGGGACACCCGGGCCAGACCGGGGACGTCGGCGAAGTCGTCGGCCGTGATGGTGGAGCCGACCATCGGGATGCCGTGCTCGGCGAGCCGGCCGACGGCCAGCTTGTTCTGCTCGCTGCTGGTGGCGATGCCGGTGACGGCGCGCAGCCGCTCGGGCCCCTCGACCATGGAGACCAGCTGGTCGACCGTCGTCTCCCAGTGGTCGTTGTGATCGCCGGTGTTGGCCAGCAGCAGCTTGACCTTCGGCTGCACGCCGTCGACGCGGTTCGCCTGCCGCTGCTGGACGTAGATGCCCTGCAGCTCGTGCCGCATCTTGATCAGCTGCTCGGGCGCCGTCGAGGTGAAGGGCATCATCACGGCGATGGAGACGGCGACGTGCTCGGGGCCCTCCGCCGTCTCGTTCTCCTTGGAGAGGGAACGATCCACCTCCTCGTTCTCGGCGGCGATGGCCTTGCTGACCTTGCTGATCTCCTTCACCTTGAAGTCGTAGCCCTCGGCCGTCACCCCGATGCACTCGTCGCTGCCGTCGGGCCGCTCGACGCCGGCGGCGCAGGAGCGGTCGAAGAACCTCGGCAGGAAGACCGCCCCCGCGGCGATCAGCGCCAGCACGCCGACGCCGACGAGAATCTTGAAGAGCTTGGTGCGGATCACTCGCTCACTCCTGTAGCCGAGGTCCGGCGGGAGCAGTCGCACTCCCGCAGCGGACGCCCTCCCCGGATGCGGTCCGCCCAGCTCGCGGCGGCGTCGGTCAGTACGGAGCTGTCGGCGACGTCGTCGCGCAGCGCGTACAGCGCGCCGTGGACGGCGCTCTCCACGCGCGCCTCCGGCAGCTCCAGCCAGTCCTGGGCGAGCCAGGTCGCGTTCACCAGCCGCTCCACGCGCTGCTCCAGCTCGCCGCGCCCGCCCGCGAAGGCGCGGGCCCGCCGTTCGGCGAGCGCCTCGAAGCTGGGGGCGGAGGAGATGTGCAGCAGGTCCGCGAGCCAGTCGGCGGTGTCGGCGCGGCCGATGGTGGCCGCGAGATACGCGACCGCCCGGTCGGTCCGGCCGAGCGCCAGATCGTGGTGGTACTGATGGCTGAAGGAGGGGCGCACGACGCCGGAGGCCATCGTGCCCGGCCGGCCCGAGGCGTAGTGCGTCACGAGCCGGGAGTGGGCGGCCAGCCAGGACGAGTGGTTGGCGTCCAGGTGGTACAGCCGGTGCAGCAGCAGCGTCCGCAGGCAGTGGTCCCCGACGAAGTGCAGCGAGCAGCGCGGCCAGCCGTCGTCGTCCATGACCTGGCGCAGGTCGGCCGCGTCGACGGAGGCGGACTGCGGGATCAGCAGCGCGGCGGCCCGCTGGTCGGCGGCGGCCGACAGCAGCATCAGCAGCTCCCCGGACTCCTCGGGGACCAGCGCCTCGCGCAGCGACTCGGCGACCGTGGGGCCGGGCTGCGGCCCCGTGGAGCGGTGGCTGAGCAGCGAGCGCAGCGTCAGCTCCGGCAGCGACGGCTGCTGTTCGGCGCGCAGCTCGTCGATCGCCTGCGTCATCCGCGTCATGACCAGCGGCCGGCCGCCCGTGAACCGGTACAGCGCCCTCGGCAGCCCCGGCGGCAGCATCGCGTCCGGGTCCACATGGCTCAGCAGCCCGTCCGAGGTCTCCGGCGCCGCGGGCGGCAGCGGCGGATAGGGGACCACGACCAGCGGCCCCTCGCACAGCTCGTCCTTCTTCCGCGCGGCCAGCCCCACCGCGGCGCTCAGCGACGCCAGGCGCCGCCCCTCGCGCAGCACCTGGCCGCCGCCGCGCCGGAACGCCGCGTACACCACCACCCGGTCCGAGCGCCCCTCGGCGCGGTACGCGAGCAGATCGCGCAGCAGCCGCTCGCCCAGCGCGTCATGGGCGTTGTCGAGCAGCATCAGCGGACGGCCGGTGCGCAGCAGCCAGCCGCCGAAGGTGCGGTACGCCTCGTCCAGGTCGGCCCGCAGCGCCTGCCCGAGGAAGTACTCCGCGCGCAGCCGCTGGTCGCCGCCGAGCCGGAAGTGCTGCCCCAGCAGGGTCAGTCCGCGCTGGGCGCTGCCCTGCGCCCCCGGATACGCGCCGTACCAGTCGACCGCCTTGCGGGTGGAGCGCTGGAACAGCTCCTGGATCAGCACCTCCACCGAGACCTCGACGAACTTCTGCACGGGCGTGAGCGACACCGGCAGCGAGGCGTACGCCGCCATGAGCTTGGCGACCCACTGCTGCACCGACGCCGCCCAGTTGCTCTGCTCGGGCGAGATCAGCTCCAGCCGGCGCAGCTCCGCCGCGATCTGCTCGTCCTGGTCGGCGTTCCAGGTGCTGGAGGCGGCGGCGACCAGGCCGGCGAAGAGCCGGGTGGTGCGCAGGGTCGGCTGGTGCGAGGGGCCCGTGCCGGTGAAGCCGATGCCGAGCTCGCGCAGGGCCTCGGTGACCGTGGAGCGCGACTCGGGCGACTCGGCGGCCAGGGTGCGCAGCGACTCGTCCGCGCAGTCCAGGTAGGCGACCAGCGTGGTCGTGCCGCAGCTGTCCCGTAACTGCTGGAAGCCATGGGTCTTGCCGGTCCCGCGGCCGCCGACGACGGCGACCACGGGCGGGGGCAGCGCCTTGCAGTAGGGACGGCGACGCAGCCCTGCCACGTCGACGCCGGTGAGATGGGAGGTGAGCTGCGCGAGCAGGTCGCTTCTCGCGGAGAGTTGGTCCCTCAAAGAGACTCCCGGTCGGTCATCTAGCGCCGGGGGGCAGCTGAATTCCGACCATGATATTGCGTGTTCGCGCGATTACGCGGAGTTTTCCGGCATCGAGATGGCGTCGAGTTTCGCGCGTAGATACGCGTGCGAGTCCACCGGTCCGTAGGCCGTCCGTCCGGTGGGCGCGGGCAGGGAGGCGACCGAGGTGCCCGGGTCGCACTCGTAGAAGTAGACCAGCGAGATCAGCTCCTCCGCGGGGGCGTCCGCGGGCGGCGGCAGCACCCGGTGGCGGCCCGAGCGCCAGCGGTCGCCGGTCCAACGCGCCATCAGATCGCCGATGTTGACCGTGAAGGCGTCGGGGTCGTACGGCGCGTCCTCCCAGCCGCCCTCGTCGGTGAAGACCTGGAGCCCGCCCTTGCCGGCCTGCCGGTCGAGCACGGTGACGGTGCCGAAGTCGGTGTGCGGGCCGATGCGGAACTGGCCCGGCTCCGGCGCGCCGAGCCGCTCCCTGCTCGGGTACCAGTTCACGTTGAAGCCCCAGGTCGGGTGCCCGGTGTGCTGGGTGAAGAAGTCCTCGGACTCGCCGAGGGCCGCGCCCAGCAGCTCCAGGAGCACGTCCGAGAGCCGCCGCATCTGCGCGAGGTAGGCCTGAACCGCGGGCCGCAGCGCCGGCGCCTCGGCCGGCCAGACGTTGGGCAGGAACCACTCGGCGTCCACGGCCGCGTCGCCGGTGGGCTCCTCGGCGGCGAACGACAGCGACTCCTTGAGATCCGGCGGGCTCTCGACGCCCTCCGCATAGGAGTTGGCCTCCGCGCCGGGCCCCAGCCAGCCGCGCCCGCCGACCCGCACGGCATACGGCTTCTTCGCGGCGTCGGGCAGCTGGAAGAACTCCTGGGCCGCCGACCGGATGCGCCGGCGCAGCCCCGGGTCCACGCCGTGCCCGGCGACCAGCAGGAACCCGGCGGACTGAAGAGCGCGGTCGACGGTCTCGGCGGTCCGCGCGCGGGCGGCGGGGTCCCCCGAGAGCCAGGGGCGCAGATCGACGGTGGGAATCCTGGGGGCGGCGGTCTCAGTCACCGATGTCCTCGTTCCACAGCTCGGGGCTCTCCTCGACGAAGTCACGCATCAGGGCGACGCACTCGGCGTCGTCCAGCACCACGATCTCCACGCCGAGGCCGGCCAGCCAGTCGTGCCCGCCGTGGAAGGAGGCGGCCTCGCCGACCACGACCCGGGAGATCCCGAACTGGCGGACCAGCCCGCTGCAGTACCAGCACGGCGAGAGGGTCGTCACCATGGTCGTACCCCGGTACGAGCGCCGGCGCCCGGCCGCGCGGAAGGCCGCGGTCTCCGCGTGCGCCGACGGGTCGCCGTCCTGCACGCGCCGGTTGCGCCCGCGCCCCAGCAGCGTCCCGTCCGGGCCGTACAGCGCGGCGCCGATCGGGATCCCGCCCTCGGCCAGACCGGCGCGCGCCTCCTCGACGGCCGTCGCCAGCCATTCGGCGTACGTCTCTCGGTCGGCGTGCTGTGCGGTCCCGGTGCTGCTCCCGGTGCTCCCCGTGCTCGGTGGGCTCTCCGGGCTCCCCGTGCTCGGTGGGCTCTCCGTGCTCGCTGGGGTCTCTGTGTCCTCTGGGTCCTTTGGGTCCTCTGTGCTGTTCACGAGACTCCTCTCCTGCGCGGCGCGCCCGCCATCGGTCACGCCGATGGCCCCATCGGCAGGACGCCCCACTGGCTCGTGGACCGGGCCCGCCGTCCGTCCGTAGCGTCGTCCGCATGACAAGCGACAAGTCCCTGGAGAACAAGGGCGCCCTCGAACTCACCCTCGCCATGGTGCTCTCCGGCACGCTCGGCGTCTTCGTCGTCGAGTCCGGCGCGTCGGCCTTCAACGTCGTGTTCTTCCGCTGCGTCTTCGGGGCGCTGGCCCTGGGCGCCTACGCGGCCGCCCGAGGCTTCTTCAAGAACCACGGGTTCACCCCGAAGAAGCTCGGGATGGCCGCGCTGGGCGGGGTCTTCATCGTCTTCAACTGGGCGTTCCTGTTCGAGGCGTACGAGGCCACCTCGATCTCCCTGGCCACCGTCGTCTACCACACACAGCCGTTCTACGTGGTGCTGCTCGGCGCGCTCCTGTTCAAGGAGCGGCTGACCGGCGCCAAGATCGCCTGGCTCGTGGTCGCGTTCGCCGGTCTGATCCTCGTCTCCGGCGTGCGCCCCGGCGACGCGGGATCGCTCTCGGGCCTGGGACTCGCGCTGCTCGCCGCGCTCTTCTACGCGATATCCACCGTGATCACCAAGCGGGTGACCGGGGTGCGGCCGCATCTCGTCGCCCTGGTCCAGGTGCTCGTCGGCATCCCGCTGCTGCTGCCCTTCGCCGACTTCGCCGCCGCGAGCGGGCTGGGCGCCGGCTGGGCGTGGCTGGTCGGCCTCGGCCTGATCCACACCGGGCTGATGTACGTCCTGATGTACGCCGCGTACCAGAAGCTGCCCACCGCGAAGATCGCCGTGCTCGCCTTCACCTATCCGGCCGTCGCGATGGTCGCCGACTGGGCGGTGTACGGCCACCACATCGGGCTCGTCCAGGCGCTCGGCGTCCCGCTGATCGTCCTCGCCAGCCTGAAGGTGAGCCTGGCGAAGCCGGCCAGTCCCGTGCTCAGCGGTCCGACGGCCAGCGGTCCGACTCCTGCTCCCGCACCAGCCGAACCGTCTCGTCGATGAACAGCCGCACATGAGCGGGCAGCCGCTTGCCCTGACGCCACGCGACCTGCGTGTACAGCTGGAACGGCGGCGCCCACGGCAGCGCGAGGAGCGTCCCCGACGCCAGCTCCTCGCGCACCGTCATGCGCGGCAGCAGCGCGACGCCGAGGCCGCCCGCCACCCCGCGCTTGGTCGCCTCGATCGTGCCGAACTCCATGAAGGGCGGGGGAGCGCCGTTACGCTCGCGCAACTCGTCCTCGAACAGGTCGCGGTAGGGGCAGCCGGGCTCGGTGCCCACGAGCTGCACGTCCGCCAGGTCGGCCGTCTCCAGCCTGGCCGCGACGGACGTCGCGGCGCCTCCGGCCGTACGACCGGCGCCGGCCCGCTCGGCCAGCGGATGCGTCGGCGCGCAGACCAGCACCAGCGGCTCGGCCGTCAGCACCTCGGTCTCCAGGCCCGCGTGCTCGGTGTCGCGCTCCATCAGGAAGCCGATGTCGTACACGCCCTGGCGCAGCGCCTGCCGGGTCTCGTCGCCCAGCGTGGGGCGGAGCGACAGCCGCACCTTGGGGTAGCGGTGGTGGAAGAGCTCCAGCAGCGCGGGCAGCCGGTAGGAGGTGAGCGACTCCATCGTGCCGACGTTGATCGTCCCGGCGGGCTCGTCGGCGCCCTGGACCGCGCGCTGGGCCTCGTCGGCGAGCTCGATGATCCGGCGGGCGTACGGCAGCAGCCGCTCGCCCGCCTCCGTCAGCCGGATGCGGCTGCCGAGCCGGTCGAACAGCTCCGCGCCGAGCGAGGACTCCAGCGAGCGGATCTGGCTGGTCACGCTCGACTGCGCGTACTTCAGCTCGGCGGCGGCCTGGGTGAAGCTCAGGACCGTGGCGACCTTCTCGAACGTCACCAGCAGACGCAGCTCCATCACGCGCTCTCCTTCCCGCGCTTCTCCGCAGGGCTCAAGGACTCAAGGAGTCCCGCCTCAGGACTCAAGGACTCAGGACTCACGGCTTCCGCGTGCGTCCTCAGGGCTTCGGGTTCTCGGGCTCGTCGCCGTCCTTGCCCTCGGGGGCCGGGCTGTCCTTCTTGTCCTTCTCGCGCTGGGCCTCGTCGCGCAGGGACTTGAGGAACTCGGGGTTGTCGTCGGGCGCGACCCAGCCGCGCGAGCCCCCCGAGCTCCGCCAGCCTCCCGAGCCGCCCCGCCCGCCCGAGCCGCCCGGCCGCGCGGTGCGCTGACGGCCAGCGGCCAGCCAGACGATCGGTCCGACGATGGTGAAGATGAGAATGATGAGCACCCAGACCACCTTGGGCAGGTGCTTGACCTCTTCCTCCGGCGTGTTGAGGCAGTCGATGAAGGCGTAGATCGTCAACGCCAGCATCAGGATGAAGGGCAAGTACCTGAGCATCGTGGAGCGGGTCCCCCTCAAGCGGCGGCGGGGCTGGATACGGCCCCCGGTGACGGATCCAGGGTAGTGGGTGGCCGCTCGGCCGGGTCCGGGGACGAGCCCCGACCCGCGCACGGGGGAGGGGCGGGGCGCAGCGCGCGGGCGGTCCTCAGCGATACTGGGTCGCATGGCTTACGACGATCTTCGCTCCCTGCTCCGGGCACTGGAGCGCGAGGGAGACCTCAAGCGCATCAAGGCCGAGGTCGACCCGTATCTGGAGGTCGGGGAGATCGTCGACCGGGTGAACAAGGCGGGCGGGCCGGCGCTTCTCTTCGAGAACGTGCGCGGATCCTCCATGCCGCTCGCCATGAACGTCTTCGGCACCGACCGCCGGCTCCTCAAGGCGCTCGGCCTGAAGTCCTACTCCGAGATCAGCGACAAGATCGGCGGGCTGCTCAAGCCGGAGCTGCCGCAGGGCTTCGTCGGGGTGCGCGAGGCGTTCGGCAAGCTCGGCTCGATGGTCCATGTGCCGCCCAAGAAGGTGAAGGACGCGCCCGTCCAGGAGGTGGTCCTGACCGGCGACGACGTCGATCTGGACCAGCTGCCCGCGCTGTTCACCTGGCCCAAGGACGGCGGCTCCTTCTTCAACCTGGGGCTCACGCACACCAAGCACCCCGAGACGGGCGTGCGCAACCTCGGCCTCTACCGCCTCCAGCGCCACGACCGGCGCACCATCGGCATGCACTGGCAGATCCACAAGGACAGCCGCAACCACTACCAGGTCGCCGCCAAGCGCGGCGAGCGGCTGCCGGTGGCCATCGCCTTCGGCTGCCCGCCCGCCGTGACGTACGCGTCGACCGCGCCGCTGCCCGGCGACATCGACGAGTACCTCTTCGCGGGCTTCGTCCAGGGCAAGCGGATCGAGATGGTCGACTGCAAGACCGTCCCGCTCCAGGTCCCGGCGAACGCCGAGGTGGTGCTGGAGGGCTGGCTGGAGCCCGGCGAGACGCTGCCGGAGGGCCC
Organism: Streptomyces sp. NPDC051907; assembly: GCF_040681075.1. Lineage (NCBI taxonomy): Bacteria > Bacillati > Actinomycetota > Actinomycetes > Kitasatosporales > Streptomycetaceae > Streptomyces > Streptomyces sp. NPDC051907. The sequence continues at coordinate 34,529 of NZ_JBFAYB010000061.1, forward strand.
CTTCGGCGACCACACCGGCTTCTACACCCCGCAGGAGCCGTTCCCCGCGCTGACCATCGACTGCGTGACCATGCGCAGGCGTCCGCTGCTCCAGTCGATCGTGGTGGGCCGCCCGCCGACGGAGGACGGGCCGCTGGGACGCGCGACGGAGCGTTTCTTCCTGCCGCTGCTCAAGATCATCATCCCGGACATCGTGGACTACCACCTGCCCGAGTCGGGCGGCTTCCACAACTGCGCGATCGTCTCGATCGACAAGAAGTACCCCAAGCACGCGCAGAAGGTCATGCACGCGATCTGGGGCGCGCACATGATGTCGCTGACCAAGCTGATCGTGGTCGTCGACGCCGACTGCGACGTCCACGACCTGCACGAGGTCTCCTGGCGCGCGCTCGGCAACACCGACTACGCCCGCGACCTCACCGTCGTCGAGGGCCCGGTGGACCATCTGGACCACTCCTCGTACCAGCAGTTCTGGGGCGGCAAGGCGGGCATCGACGCGACGAGGAAGCTCCCCGAGGAGGGGTACACGCGCGACGGCGGCTGGCCGGACATGGTCGAGTCCGACCCGGATACGGCGGCCCTGGTGGACCGCCGCTGGAAGGAGTACGGGCTGTGAGTCCGACGATGGAGGGCGGTTCGGCGACGGAGGGCGGTCCCGCCCTGTTCCTCGGCGCCGACACGCCCTGTGTGGCGCTGCTCCGTCCCGACCTCGACGTCGACGACCCGGCACTGCGGCTCGCGGCCGAGCAGGCCGGCGTCACCCCGCAGGAGTTCGCCGGGGAGCTGGGCGTCTGGCAGGTGGTGGCCGACCGCACCGACGGCGAGGGTCGCGGCTTCGAGCTGCCGGAGCTCGCCGACGGCGAGGCCGCGGACTTCGCGGACGCGCTGCTGGCGGCGCTGTCCGGGTCCGGGGACGCCGAGCTGGAGCTGGCCGACGACGGCGTCCTCGTCGTCGCCGTCGTCCACGCCGGCGACGACCGAGTGTCCCTGACCGCGCGGGTCGTTCCGCCGGCCGGAGGCGCCACGGAGGCGGAGAGCGGCCCGCTGCGGGTGGAGCTCGGCACGCTCCCGGTCGCGGAGTTGCGCGACCACGTCGCCGAGTTCCGCCGGAGTCTGGCGTGATGACCGCAGCCGACGGCGTGGTCGGCCCGGGCCCGGCGCCGCAGGCCTCGGGCAGGGTGAAGGCGTTCCTGAGGCTCGTGATGATCGAGCACTCGGTCTTCGCGCTGCCCTTCGCCTATATCGCCTCCCTCACCGCGATGTTCCAGCTCGACCGGAACATCCACTGGGTCAAGCTGCTGCTCGTCACCGTCGCCATGGTGGGGCTGCGGACCTTCGCGATGGCCTGCAACCGGATCATCGACCGCGAGATCGACGCCCGCAATCCGCGCACGGCCGGCCGCGAGCTGGTGACCGGGGCCGTGTCGGTGCGCTCCGCGTGGACCGGCGCGGGCATCGCCGTCGTCGTCTTCCTCGGCGCCGCCGCCGCGCTCAACCCGCTGTGCCTGGCGCTCGCGCCGATCGCCGTGATCCCGATGGTGGTCTATCCGTACGGCAAGCGGTTCACCAACTTCCCGCACGCCATCCTCGGCCTCGCCCAGGCGATGGGCCCGGTCGGCGCATGGCTCGCGATCACCGGGACCTGGTCCTGGGACGCGGTGATCCTCGGGCTCGCGGTCGGCGTCTGGATCGGCGGCTTCGACCTGATCTTCGCCTGCCAGGACGTGCAGGCGGACCGCGCCGAGGGAGTCATGTCGGTGCCGGCCCGCTTCGGCGTCCCGGCGGCGCTGTGGGGCGCGCGGGGCTCGGCGGTCGTGACGACGGGTCTGCTGGTCTGGTACGCGCTGGCGACGGACGCGGGGCTGTTCTTCTGGATCGGCCTGGTGATCGTGATCGCGGCGTTCTGCTACGAGCACACCATCGTGACGCCGCACGACCTGTCCCGACTGAACCGGGCGTTCTTCACCACGAACGGCTTCATCGGGATGTCGCTCTTCGTCTGTGCGCTGCTCGACCTGCTGGTGCGCGGTCTGACGGTGTGAGGCATGCCGGTGTGAGGCGTCCCGTGGCGCACGGGGTGCGTCAGGGAGCGAGGGCCGGGCTGCGGCGGGCGGGGCGGAAGACGAAGGCCGCGACCACGCCCGCCACCAGGCCGACGAGGTGGCCCTGCCAGCTGACCGTCGCGTCGGCGGGGGAGAGGCCGACCAGGATCGAGCCGCCCCAGACCGCGGCGATCGTCAGCCCGACGGCGACGCCGAGGAGCCTGCGCTCCACGAAGCCGCGGACCACGAGATAGCCGAAGAGGCCGAAGACCAGTCCGGACGCGCCCGCGGTGATCGTGTCCGACGGCGAGATCAGCCAGACGCCGATGCCGTCGGCGACGGCTATCAGCGCGCAGACGGCGAGGAAGCGGCGGATGCCGCCGAGGGCGGCGACGAAGCCGAAGACCAGCAGCGGGACGGTGTTGGACGCGACGTGCCCGAAGCCGAAGTGCAGGAACGGCGCGGCGAGGATCCCGCCGAGGCTGTCCGGGTCGCGGGCGACGATGCCGTACGCGTCGAGCGCGTGGCCGCTCGCGAAGTCGACGGCCTCGATCGCCCAGAGGGCGGCTGCCCAGACCAGCATGATCACGGCGGCTGTCTTGGCCCGGTCGGCCGAGCGCCACTCTCCCGTTCGCGGATCGGTCATCGGGTCCCCCTGCGGTCCGTACGCCTCCCCCCGGAAACGTTCGGGTCACCTTACTCAGTTCCACCGGGGGCGGGCCGGATAGGCTCGTCGGCGTGGAGCAGGCAGAGGAACAGCAGCGTCGTCCCTGGGTGGTCGGGGTGTCCGGGGCGTCGGGGACCCCGTACGCCGCCGCCGTTCTGAGGGGACTGCTCGCCGCGGGGGAGAGCGTCGATCTGGTGGTCAGCCGCGCCTCGCGGCTCACCCTCCTGGACGAGACCGGCATCGCCTTCCGCGACGCGCACTGGCGCGAGGACCTCGCCCAGTGGCTGGCGCGCGGGGCGGACGGGAAGCCCGACACGTATCCGGGCCTGGAGCTGGACGGCGTGCGCAACTGGAGCGCGGGCGATCTGGCGGCCGGACCGTCCTCTGGGTCGTACCCCGTGAAGGGGATGTTGATCGTCCCCGCGTCGACGGCGTGCGTGGCCGGGGTGGCGCTGGGACTCTCGAAGGATCTGCTCCAGCGGGCGGCGAGCGTGACGCTGAAAGAGCGGCGCAAGCTGGTCGTCGCGGTGCGGGAGACCCCGCTGAGCGGGCAGACCCTCAAGGCTCTGGTGGCGCTGGACGAGGCGGGCGCCGTGGTGCTGCCCGCCTCCCCTGCGTTCTACGCGGGCGCGACGCACATCCAGGATCTGGTGGACTTCGTCGCGGGGCGGGTGCTCGACGCGGCGGAGGTGCCGCATCGGCTGTACCGCCGATGGGAGGGAGAGCTCGGTGGCTCTCGGGGTGACTGAGGCGTCCTGTGCCGGCCGTGCGAAGGGTGCGTCTCGTGCCAGTCGTGCCGGTCGTGCGAAGGGCGCGTCTCGTGCCGGTCGTGCGAAGGGTGCGGTCAGCGCTTCTTGGCGGTCCGCGGGGCGCGGGTCTGGTCGAGCCGGTGCGCGGCTGCGGGCTGATGGGCACGCGAGCGGTTGGCCAGCTCCTGAAGCTGTCGCATATGGGCGTGGGCCATCTCGATCGTGTACACGGGGAGCTCACTCCTGAACGTTTCGAAGGATCGTCATTGATCGTGTGAAAGATTCACAGGGCTTTAGCCCTGCATGCCTTAGATTCTATACGTAAACTTGCGTGATCGCTGAACAATGGAAGGGTCCAGGCATATGGACGCGGTGGACAGGCAGCTCATCCAGGCCCTCAGAGAGAACGGCAGGGCGTCGTACGCCGAGCTCGGCCGGCTCGTAGGGCTCTCCGGGCCCTCCGTCACCGACCGCATCAACCGGCTCGAGGCCGCGGGAGTCATCACCGGCTACCGCGCCACCGTCGACTCCGCCTCGCTCGGCCTCGGCGTCACGGCGCTGATCGGCATCTCCCTCTCCGACGCGGCCGACCACGAGGACGTGGCGCGCCGGCTGAAGGACCTCGCCGAGATCGAGGACTGCTGGTTCATCGCGGGCGACGACTCGTACATGCTCAAGGTGCGGGCGAGCGACGTGGACGGTCTGGAGAAGACCATCCGACGGCTCTCCGGCACGCGCGGCGTCTCCCGTACACGGACGACGATCGTGCTCTCCACCAAGTGGGAGAACCGTGTGGGGGATCTGCCCGAGGAGTCGTGACACGGAGCGCCCTGGGCCTCCCACCGGCTGTCACATGCGGGGGAGTACGGTTGTGGAGCCTGTGACGCAGACATATGGGAGGCGGGCGTAAATGGACGCGGGGCTCAAGCGCGAGCTGGAGGAGAAGGTCCGGGCCGGGGAGCGGCTGACCCGCGAGGACGGCATCGCCCTCTACGAGTCGGACGACCTGGCGTGGCTCGGCGGCCTCGCGCACGAGGTGCGGACGCGCAAGAACGGCGACGTCGTCCACTTCAACGTCAACCGCCACCTCAATATGACCAACGTGTGCACGGCGTCGTGCGCGTACTGCTCGTTCCAGCGCAAGCCGGGCGAGAAGGACGCGTACACGATGCGCATCGAGGAGGCCGTCCGCCTCGCCAAGGCGATGGAGAACGAGAACCTCACCGAGCTGCACATCGTCAACGGGCTCCACCCCAACCTGCCGTGGCGCTACTACCCGCGCTCGCTCAGCGAGCTCAAGAAGGCCCTGCCCAACGTCTCGTTGAAGGCCTTCACCGCCACCGAGATCCACCACTTCGAGACGATCTCGGGCCTGTCCGCGTCCGAGATCCTCGACGAGCTGATCGAGGCCGGCCTGGAGTCGCTGACCGGCGGCGGCGCCGAGATCTTCGACTGGGAGGTCCGCCAGCACATCGTGGACCACCGCACCCACTGGGAAGACTGGTCCCGCATCCACCGCCTCGCGCACGAGAAGGGCCTCAAGACGCCCTCCACGATGCTCTACGGCCACATCGAGGAGCCCCGGCACCGGGTCGACCACGTCCTGCGGCTGCGCGAGCTCCAGGACGAGACCGGCGGCTTCCAGGTCTTCATCCCGCTGCGCTACCAGCACGACTTCGTCGACATGCAGGACGGCAAGGTCCGCAACCGCCTCCAGGCGCGCACGTCCATGGCCACCGGCGCCGAGGCGCTGAAGACCTTCGCCGTCTCGCGGCTCCTGTTCGACAACGTTCCGCACGTGAAGGTGTTCTGGGTGATGCACGGCGTGCAGACCGCCCAGCTCGCCCTCCAGCACGGCGCGGACGACATGGACGGCTCGGTCGTCGAGTACAAGATCACGCACGACGCGGACAACTACGGCACGCCCAACAAGCTGACCCGCGACGATCTGCTCGACCTGATCCGCGACGCCGGCTTCCGCCCGGTGGAGCGCAACACGCGGTACGAGATCATCCGCGAGTACCCCGGCCCGGACGCCGACCGGCGCGAGTCGCCGCAGCCCATGCGGGTCTGAGGACGTACGACCGTGCCGCTCCGCTTCGTACTGGACCCCCCGGTCGACCGCGCCCTGCGCGACGGCGTCGTCTCCCTGTGGGCCGACGTCTCCAACGCGGGCGGCGCGGTCGGCTTCGTGCCGCCCGTCGACGAGGACGCCGTACGGCCGGAGTTCGTCAAGCACCTGGCCGCCATGGCCGAGGGCCGCGCCCGGCTGCTCGTCGGCTACGACGAGGACGGCGCGGTCGCGGCCACCGCCTTCTTCCACCTCAACACCCACCGGCTGATGCGCCACTGGGTCTGGCTCTACACGGTGATGGTGCACCCGCGGCATCAGGGCAGGGGCTACGGCCGCGATCTGATGGCCGCGGCGGAGTCCGCGGCCCGGAGCCTCGAGGGCATCGAGGCGATCCGGCTCACCTGCCGGGGCGGCACCGGGGCCGACCTCTTCTACGGCCGCTGCGGCTACAAGGAGGTCGGGCGGGTGCCCGGCGCGATCCGGGTGGCCGAGGGCGACGACCGCGACGACGTCGTCATGCTGCTGCCGCTGTCCCGCTGAGGTTGGTGCCTCCCCTCCGGGTCCAGGGCCTCCCCCCGGGTCCTCCCCCCTGAAATTGATCCATTCCGGACGTGTTTCACTGGTCGAGCAGGAACCCGTCGTACCAAGCGAAGTAGAGAGAAGGCCCGCCGTGTCCGCTGCCGCCAAGACGAGCGCCACGATCCGGTACACCCTCATGCGGATCGGCGTCTTCGTCGGCTGCTTCTTCGCCCTGTGGGGCCTGGTCTACCTCGGCGTGCTGCCGCGCGGACTCGGCGACTCCAACCTGCTGTGGGTGCTGGTGCTGGCGACCGTGATCTCGGCGCCGCTCAGCTTCGTGCTGCTGCGCAACCAGCGCGAGGCGATGTCCCAGCAGATCGTCGACAAGGTCGACCAGGCGAAGGCGCGCCTCGAGGCCAACCGCAACCAGGAGGACGGCGCGGTGTAGCGGTTCTCACACACCTCGCGAGCCCCGGCCGGAAGCACTGCTTCCGGCCGGGGCTCCGGCGTTTTCAGGACCGGCTGACTCAAAGGACGGCTTTGAGGTTCTCAAAGTCAGAGTGTTAACGTGCTCGATGTGAAGACAGCAGTGCGCCCCCACGAAGCCGTGAGCATCCCGCTCGTGGCGCGCCTGCACGTCGATCTCTGCCTCCCCCGAGCGCTTCGCTGCGCTCGTGCAGGGGGCGCCCCCAGTACATCCGCGCTCTGTTGTCGCTAGTCCGACCCGGCATCGCACAGCGGCCTCCCCTCACGCACTCGCGCACACGGGCGCCGCACCCCTGTCCTCGTATGTCCCCACACGCCGCACCTGGAGTCTGTCCGTGTCCGCGTCCACCGCGTCCACGACGACCGAGAGCCCCTCCGGCTCCGGTCGCCGCATACCGAAGTTCCCCTTCTGGGCCCAGATCGTCGCCGGTCTGGCCCTCGGCGTCCTGCTCGGCTGGCTCGCCCGCAGCCAGGACGTCAGCTGGCTGAAGACCACTCTCGACCAGGTCGGATCGATCTTCGTCCAGCTGCTGAAGCTGGCGGTCGCACCGCTCGTCTTCTTCGCGATCCTGGTGTCGATCACCAACCTGCGCAAGGTCGACAACGCCGCCCGGCTGGCCGGCCGCACCCTGCTCTGGTTCATGGTCACCTCCCTGATCGCCGTCGCCATCGGCCTGGCGCTCGGCCTGCTCACCGACCCCGGCGCGGGCACCTCGCTCACCCCGAAGGACGGCAAGCAGCCGGAGGACTCCGGCTCCTGGATCGACTTCCTCACCGGCATCGTGCCGACGGACGTCGTCACCCCGTTCACCGAGCTGAACGTCCTCCAGATCGTCTTCATGGCCGCCGTCGCCGGCATCGCCGCCCTGAAGCTCGGCGACCGCGCCAAGCCGGTCCTGTCCCTGAGCGAAGCGGTGCTGGAGCTGCTCCAGAAGGCCCTGTGGTGGGTCATCCGGCTGGCCCCCGTCGGCACCGTCGGCCTCATCGGCTTCGCCATCGCCGACTACGGCTGGAACCTGATCGGCAAGTACGCGACCTTCACGGCCGACGTCTACATCGGCTGCGCGCTGGTGATGTTCGGCGTCTACCCGCTGCTGCTGGCGACGGTCGCGCGGGTCAACCCCGTCCAGTTCTTCAAGGGCGCGTGGCCCGCGATCCAGCTGGCCTTCGTCTCCCGCTCCTCGGTCGGCACGATGCCGGTCACCCAGAAGGTCACCGAGCGGCTCGGCGTGCCGAAGGAGTACACCTCCTTCGCCGTCCCGTTCGGCGCGACGACCAAGATGGACGGCTGCGCAGCGATCTACCCGGCGCTCGCCGCGATCTTCATCGCGCAGATCTTCGACGTCCAGCTGGGCGTCCAGGACTATCTGCTGATCGCCTTCGTCTCGGTCGTCGGCTCGGCCGCCACCGCCGGCCTGACCGGCGCGACGGTCATGCTGACGCTGACCCTCTCCACGCTGGGCCTCCCGCTGGAGGGCGTGGGCCTGCTGATGGCGATCGACCCGATCCTGGACATGATCCGCACGGCCACGAACGTGGCGGGCCAGGCGCTGGTCCCGGTGATCGTGGCGGCGCGCGAGAAGATCCTGGACCTCGACGCGTACAACGCGGCGAAGTCGTCGCCGATCGACGAGGTCGACGAGGTCGAGGTGCGCGAGGCGGAGCCGAAGATCGCGGTGCCGGCCGTCGCGTAGTACGGGCTGTACGTCGGCTGTACGGGGCGCTCTATCTCCCGTCGGTAGCGTCCTCGACGTCGCGTACTTCCCCCGACCCGAACGGGAGAACAGCCATGAGCAGCCTCGTCAAGCGCCTCGGCGACCGGATGCTGGAGCGCATCGTTCCCGGCGCCGACGCCACGGCGGACACCAGCTTCTACGACTACTGCTACTGCAGGTCCAAGAAGAAGTACTACCGGTACTGCCACGTGGTCGGCGGCATGAGCTCCTGCTCGGGCTGTACGTACGTGCGAGGAACTTGCTGATTGCCGGTCAGCAGGAGGCCCTCTTCCCCGTGTCCCCGGGGGAGGGGGCCATTTCGCGACCGCGCAGGGCGCCGCGATGTACACCGGCTGTACGGGGGGCTCTATGGCGGCTCGCTAGCGTTCCGGTCCTCGCGATTCCGTAGACCGACCGAAGGAGAGAGACATGAGCCGTCTGATCACGAGGCTCGGGGACCGGGTGCTGGAGCGTCTCGTTCCCGCCGCGGACGCCCAGGCCGACACGAGCTACTACCGCTACTGCTACTGCCGGAACGTGCGGGCGTACTACCGGCTCTGCCACGTCGTCGGCGGGACCAGCTCCTGTTCCGGCTGCACCTACGCGCGGGGCGAATGCTGAACCCTCGCCTCCGAGCGTGCCGTCACGGCTCTCCTCCGCCTCCCCGGAGGGGGGCCGTGCGCATTTCGGGGCGGTTGGCGGGAGCCGTAGGCTTACCGGCGAGTTGAGACGCGGGGCGCGGGGAGGGTGTCGGACATGGGTGCTGAGAAGGGCGTCAGGAGCAAACGCATGCCGCGCGCCGTGCGCGAGCGCCAGATGATGGACGCGGCGGTGCAGACGTTCGGCCAGCGCGGCTACCGGGCGGCCTCGATGGACGAGATCGCCGAGCTGGCCGGGGTGTCCAAGCCCCTGGTCTATCTGTATCTGAACTCCAAGGAAGACCTCTTCACCGCCTGCATCCGGCGTGAGGCGCAGGCCCTGACGGCCGCCGTGCGGGAGGCCGCCGAGCCGGGGCTGCCGGCGGACCGGCAGCTGTGGGCGGGGCTCGCGGCGTTCTTCACGCACACCGCCGACAACCCGGACGGCTGGTCGGTGCTGCACCGTCAGGCCCGTACGACCGGGGAGCCGTTCGCCGCGGAGGTCGCGACGATGCGGGACGAGATCGTGGCGTTCGTGACCGGGCTGATCGGGGCCGCGGCGCGCGAGACGCACCGCGACCCCGAGTTCGCCGACCGGGACGTGGCCGGGCTCGCCGAGGCGCTGGTGGGGGCGGCGGAGTCGCTCGCGGGGTGGGCGAACGACACCGCCGGAGTCTCCGCGAAGGAGGCGGCGGGCACCTTGATGAACTTCGCCTGGGTCGGCCTCGGGGCCCTTATGAAGGGCGAGCGCTGGTCCGGCCGGTGAGGTGGACCCGGTCCCCGCTGCGCAGCTGGAAGGCCGCGCCGTCGGCCGCGTACGTCACCGTGGCAGGCAGCGGAACCGGCGCCGTGAACTGCGCCCGTACGCGGGCGATCTGACCGTCCTGCTCGGCCAGGCAGCGCGCCAGCGTCCACATGCCGTGCGCGATCGGCCGGGGGAAGCCGAACAGCCGCGCCGTCAGCGGATGCAGATGGATCGGGTTGCGGTCGCCGGAGGCCGCGCCGTAGCGGCGGCCCAGATCGGCGGGGAGCCGCCACTCGGCGACGGCGGGCAGAGCGCGGGCGGCCGGGGCTGGCGTGGCGTGGTGATTGGCGGGCGGGTCTGGCGTGGCGTCGCGGTCGGCCGCCGGTGCCGACGCCGGGGGCGTGGCGTCGCGGTCGGTGCGTGGGGCCGGCGTGGCGTCGCCGTCGGCGGGCGGGGCGTCGCGGTCGGTGCGCGGGGCCGCGGTTGTGGGCCGCCGGGCCAGATAGCCGCTGCGCGACTCCCACACCAGCTCTCCGTCCCGCCGCGCCTGCGTCGTCATCGTGACCTCGACGCCCCGCCGGCGCCGCAGCAGCTCCTCGGCGAACACGGTCAGTTCGAGGGCGTCGTCCGGACGGAGGGCCTGGTGGGAGGCGATCTCGATACGGGTGTGGACCAGTCCGAGCATCGGCAGCGGGAAGGACCGGTCCGCCATGACGCGCGCGGCGAGGGGGAAGCCGAGCAGGTGCGGATACGGCAGCGGGAGCGGGTCCGTCTCCTGGTAGCCGCAGAGCCGGGCGTACGCGGCGAGCCGTCGCGCATCGACGCGTACGCCGGTCCGTACGAGCCGCGTCCGCGGCAGCGGTGCGCCTGTGTCCAGGTTCCGCTTGAACGGCGAGGTCAGCGCGCCGCGGGCGAGGGCGAAGACCAGGGACACGGTCACGCTCCCGGCAGGCTCGGGCCGCAGGCGCAGGCCGACGCCGTTGCGGGGAGACGGCTGGGCGCGGTGCGTGAGAGGTGTGCGTAGCGATCGGCCATGGCAGGGCTCCGCTCGGTCGTAGATTACTTCGAAGTAAAGTTACTTAGAGGTCAGGAGTTGGTCGAGACGCCGTGGCCGACGGTGTCGTATCCCCAGGCCATGATTGACGCTGAGTGACATTCGGCGTGCTCTTCGTCACATTCAGCCGCCCTGCGGCGGCGCGGCGCCCTGCACGGCGAAGAGTCCAGGCACCGCTCCCGAGCAGCGGCGATCCCTCGCGGGGCGCTCGGGGCGGCCCGGCCTCAGACCCCGCAGGCCCCCGCCCGGCTTCCGTGCACGCCAGGCGAGTCAGGTCACGGCCGGATAAACTCCACGTTTGCCGTGCGTGGAGCTGGGAAACGCAGCGCACTCGATCGACCTACGGAGAGTGAGAGATGCGAAAGCACCCGACGGGCAGCCCTACGAGCAGACCCGTGACAGGGGAACCCCGGGACGCTGTATGACCGTGGCCCCCGAGTCCTCGACTCTGCTGGAAGCCCTCCTCGACGAGGCGGCGACGCCGGCGCTCTTCTCGGCGGCGGCAGCCGCCCCCGAGCGCACGCTCGTCGACATCCTCGACGAGACCGCCCGCCGTCACCCGGACGCCCTCGCCCTCGACGACGGCACGGCGCCGCTCACCTACCGCGCGCTGCTGGCCGAGACCGAGACGCTGCGCCGCCGGCTCGCCGCGGCGGGGATCGGCGCGGGCGACCGGGTCGGCGTACGCGTTCCGTCCGGCACCGCCGACCTGTACGTGTCGATCCTCGCCGTCCTCGCGGCCGGCGCGGCCTATGTGCCCGTCGACCACGAGGACCCGGACGAGCGGGCCGACCTGGTCTTCGCGGAGGCCGAGGTCAGCGCCGTGATCGGCGCGGACCGCACGCCCGCGCTCCGCGGCGCCCCCGCGGGCGAGGCGGGCCGCGGTCCTGGACCCGACGACGACGCGTGGATCATCTTCACCTCCGGCTCCACCGGCAGGCCCAAGGGCGTCGCCGTCTCCCACCGCAGCGCGGCGGCCTTCGTCGACGCGGAGGCCCGCCTGTTCCTGGCCGCGGCCCCGCTCGGCCCCGGCGACCGCGTCCTGGCCGGGCTCTCCGTCGCCTTCGACGCCTCCTGCGAGGAGATGTGGCTCGCCTGGCGGCACGGCGCGTGCCTGGTCCCCGCGCCCCGCTCGCTCGTGCGCACCGGGCTGGACCTCGGCCCGTGGCTGGTCGAGCAGGGCATCACCGTCGTCTCGACCGTGCCCACGCTGGCCGCGCTGTGGCCCGCCGAGGCCCTGGACGACGTACGGCTGCTGATCTTCGGCGGCGAGGCGTGCCCGCCCGAGCTGGCCGAGCGCACGGCCATCGCCGGCCGCGAGGTCTGGAACACCTACGGCCCGACCGAGGCCACCGTCGTCGCCTGCGCGGCACGGCTGGGCGGCGAGGGCCCGGTACGGATCGGGCTGCCGCTGGACGGCTGGGAGCTCGCCGTCGTCGACGCCCAGGGCGCCGTCGTGCCCATGGGCGAGACCGGCGAGCTCGTCATCGGCGGAGTCGGCCTCGCCCGGTACCTGGACGCGGACAAGGACGCCGAGAAGTACGCGCCGCTGCCCGCGCTCGGCTGGGCCCGCGCCTACCGCAGCGGCGACCTGGTCCGCGCGCAGGAGGAGGGCCTGCTCTTCGTCGGCAGGGCGGACGAGCAGGTCAAGCTCGGCGGGCGGCGCATCGAGCTCGGCGAGATCGACGCGGCGCTCCAGGCCCTGCCGGGCGTCGCGGGAGCGGCGGCGGCGGTCCGCACCAGCGGCGCGGGCCACCAGCTGCTGGTGGGCTACGTGGTCCCGGCGAAGCCGAAGCAGACGGTGCCGGGGACGGATGCCGAGTCCGCCGAGCCCGCCGACGCCGGGTTGGATGCAGGGCCCGATACCGGGTCTGACGGCGGGCCCTCGCCCGCCCTCGACGCGGGGCCCGGCACGGGGGTCGACACCGGGTTGGATGCGGGGCCCGGTACCGGGTCTGACCCCGAGCCCTCGCCCGCCTTCGACGCCGCCGACGCCGTCGAGCGGCTGCGCAAGGAGCTGCCCGCCGCCCTCGTCCCCCTCATCGCCGTCGTCGACGACCTGCCCACCCGCACCTCGGGCAAGGTGGACCGGGCCGCGCTGCCCTGGCCGCTGCCGAACGCCGACGTCGCGACCGACCAGGCCCGGCTCACCCCCGCCGAGGCCTGGCTGGCCGGGCAGTGGACCGATCTGCTCGGCGCGCCGGTCACCGGCCCCGACGCCGACTTCTTCGCCAGCGGCGGCGGCAGCCTGGCCGCCGCCCAGCTGGTCTCCCGGATCCGCGAGCGGTACGCGACCGGGTCGGTCGCCGACGTCTACCAGAACCCCGCCCTCGGCGCGCTCGCCCGGACGCTGGAGGCCTCGGCGGCCGGCGGACCCGAGGCCCCGGACGTACGGCCCGTGCCGCGCAGGACCCAGCTCGCGCAGACGCTGCTCATGCTTCCGCTGCTCGGCGTCGCGGCGCTGCGCTGGGTCGTCGCGGCCGCCGCCGTCAACAACCTGATCGGCACGCCCTGGGCGCCGTACGCGCCCTGGTGGCAGGTGGCGCTCGGCTGGCTGCTGGTCGTCAGCCCGCCCGGCCGGATCGCCGTCGCGGCGGGCGGCGCCCGGCTGCTGCTGCGCGGCCTGAGGCCCGGAACGTACCCCCGCGGCGGCGGAGTCCACCTACGGCTGTGGACGGCCGAGCGCCTCGCCGAGCTGAGCGGGGCGACCAGCCTCGCCGGCGTCTGGCTCACCTACTACGCGCGCGCCCTCGGCGTCCGCGTCGGCGACGACGTCGACCTGCACACGCTGCCCCCGGTCACCGGAATGCTCCGGCTCGGCAAGGGCTGCGCGGTGGAGCCCGAGGCGGACCTGTCCGGGCACTGGCTCGACGGCGACCGGCTGCACATCGGGACCGTGCGGATCGGCGCCGGCGCCGCGGTCGGCGCCCGCAGCACGCTCTTCCCCGGCGCCCGGATCGGCAAGCGCGCCGAGGTCGCCCCGGGCTCCGGCGTCAAGGGCGTCGTCCCCGCGGGCGAGCGCTGGGCGGGCGTGCCCGCCGCGCGCAAGGGCAGGGCGGGCCGCGGCCTGCCCGAGGGACGCCCGCCGCGCCGGCGCCGCTGGACGGCGCTCTACTCGATCGCCGCGCTGGTCCTCGGTCTGCTGCCGGTACTCGCGGCCCTGCCCGGCCTGCTCGTGATCGGCCTGTTCGCACGCGGCGCCGCCGGCCCCGGCGAGGCGCTGGCGGCGGCCCTGGCGGCCGTGCCGCTCGCCACGGTCGTGGCCTTCGCCGCGTACGCGACGATCACCCTGGTCGGCGTCCGCGCCCTCAGCGTCGGGCTGAGGGAGGGACGCCACCCCGTGCACAGCCGTATCGCCTGGCAGGCATGGGCCGTGGAGCGGCTGATGGACATGGCACGCACGCTGCTGTTCCCGCTGTACGCGAGCCTGCTCACGCCCGTGTGGCTGCGGGCCCTGGGCATGCGGGTCGGCCGGGGCGTCGAGGCGTCGACCGTGCTGGCGCTGCCGTCGATGACGACGGTCGGCGACGGCGCGTTCCTCGCGGACGACACGATGGTCGCCTCGTACGAGCTGGGCGGCGGCTGGCTGCGGATCGCCGAGGCCAGGGTCGGCAAGCAGGCCTTCCTCGGCAACTCCGGAATGACGGCCGCGGGCCGCTCGGTGCCCAAGCGGGGCCTGGTCGGCGTGCTCTCCTCGACCCCCAAGCGGGCGAAGAAGGGCAGCTCCTGGCTCGGCATGCCGCCGATGAAGCTGCCCCGGGCGGCGGAGGAAGGGGACCGCAGCCGTACCTTCGACCCGCCGCGGCGCCTCGTGTGGGCGCGCGCGGCCGTCGAGGTCTGCCGGATCGTTCCGGTCATGTGCGCCGTGGCCCTCGCCGTGCTCGCGCTCGCGGCGCTCGCCCTGCTCGCCGGCCGCTACGGCGTCCCCGTCGCGGTGCTGTGCGGCGGCGCGGTGCTGCTCGTCGGCGGGGCGGTCGCCTGCGCGGTCGCGATCGCGGCGAAGTGGCTGCTGGTCGGCCGGTTCCGGGCCGTCGAGCATCCGCTGTGGTCGTCCTTCGTCTGGCGCAACGAGCTCGCCGACACGTTCGTCGAGGTGCTCGCCGTGCCGTGGCTGGTCGGCGCGAGCGTCGGCACGCCCCTGATGAACGTATGGCTGCGCGGCCTGGGCGCCCGCGTCGGCAGCGGCGCGTGGTGCGAGACGTACTGGCTGCCCGAGGCCGACCTCGTCGCCGTCGGCGAGGGAGCGAGCGTCAATCGCGGCTGCGTGGTGCAGACGCACCTCTTCCACGACCGGATCATGCGGATGGACAATGTCGTCCTCGGCGCCGGCGCGACGCTCGGGCCGCACGGCATCGCGCTGCCCGGCGCGGTGATCGGCGACCGCGCGGCCGTCGGTCCCGCCTCGCTGGTGATGCGCGGCGAGCGGGTGCCCGCGGGCACCCGCTGGCTGGGCAATCCCATCGAGGCGTGGAAGCGGAAGCCGTGAGGCACAGGCGCAAGCACATCGGCACGAGACGCAAGGACCCACCAGGGTGACGGATCCGTACCTGCCCGAGCTCGGCGACAGCCGATTTCGCACCACGCACTACGACCTGGAGCTGGACTACCGCCCGTACAGCGGGCGCCTGGACGCCCGCGCCCGGATCAGCGCGGTCGCCGCGGAGCGGGACCTGGCCGAATTCGGCCTGGACCTCGGACCGTTCCGGATCAGCCGGGTCATGGTGGACGGCCGCCGGCCGGCCCGCTACACGCACCGCGGGGACAAGCTGCGCATCCGTCCGGCCCGGCCGGTGCGGGCCGGGACCCTCTTCACCGTCGAGGTCCGCTACACCGGCGTCCCCCGCCCCGTCCGCACCCGCGACTGGGGCGACCTCGGCTGGGAGCAGCTGGAGGAGGGCGCGCTGGTGGCGTCCCAGCCGTCCGGCGCGCGGTCCTGGTTCCCGTGCAACGACCGTCTCGCCGACAAGGCCGCCTACCGGATGACGGTGACCGCGCCGTCGCCGTACACCGTGGTCGCCAACGGCGCCCTCGTCTCCCGTACGATCAGCGCCTCCACGACCGCCTGGGTGTACGAGCAGGCCGAGCCGATGGCCCCCTATCTCGCCACCGTCCAGATCGGCCTGTACGACCTGGTCGACGTGGCGAACCCGGGGGCGGTGCCGCAGCCGGCCGCCGTGCCGCAGCGCCTCTTGGGCCGCTTCGCGCGCGACTTCGCCCGGCAGCCGCAGATGATGGCCGCCTTCACGGACCTGTTCGGCCCCTACCCCTTCGACGACTACGGGGTCGTGGTGGTCGACGAGGATCTGGACGTGCCCGTCGAGGCGCAGGGCCTGTCGATCTTCGGCGCCAACCACGTCGACGGGCGGCGGGGCAGCGAGCGCCTCGTCGCGCACGAGCTGGCCCACCAGTGGTTCGGCAACAGTCTGACCATCGCCGAGTGGCGGCACATCTGGCTCAACGAGGGCTTCGCGAAGTACGCCGAGTGGCTGTGGTCGGAGATCTCCGGCGGTCCGTCGGCGGCGGCTCTGGCGGCGAAGTTCCGCAACCGGCTGGCGCTGATGCCGCAGGACGTGCGGATCGGCGACCCCGGTCTGCGGCGGCTGTTCGACGACCGGGTCTACCATCGCGGCGCCCTGACGCTGCACGCCCTGCGGACGGTGATCGGGCACGCGGCCTTCGTGAGCCTGCTGCACGAGTGGACCACGACCCACCGGCACGGTCTGGTGACCACCGAGCAGTTCACCGCGCTCGCCCAGCGCCATGCGCAGCATCCGCTGGACGGGCTGTTCACGATGTGGCTGTACGACGAGAAGCTCCCCGCCCTGCCCGAGCCGCGCCGCTGACCCTGCCTCACGCCGCCGGCCCTGGCCTCACTGGGGGCGGGACGCCCGCCACTCCTGTACGACGGCCTCGACGTCGAAGGGCTCGATGCCCAGCAGCGGGCCCGGCGGCGGGCGGCGGATCGCGGCGGCGATCTTCTCGTTGACCTCGGCGACGATCCGCCGGACCGCGGACTCGGTCGGGGCCCGCCCGGCCGCCTCGCGCGCGTCCTCCGCCTCCTTGCGCAGGGCCAGCGAGGGAGGCAGCACCGAGACGCCCTCGCGGTGCATCTTGCCCTTGACCCACCACAGCTCGTCGTACGGAGCGGTGTCGTCGGCCAGCGGCTTGCCGAAGCCGGCGAGCGAGCTGAAGTCGCCGCGCTCGGTCGCCTCCCGGATCTGCTTGTCGACAAAGGACTCGAAGCTGACACCAGGGGGTTTGCGCTCGGTCACGGTTCGCTCCTCCCGTCGGTCCCTCCATCGTAGAAGAGGGGACGCGAAGGGCGGGAGGAGAGGGGGCGGGCGCACAGGGCGGGGCCCGCTCGGCGGCCCCGCCCCTTCCGGTCCGTCAGCAGTCGCCGCTCGTCGGGCTGCCCGCGAAACGGTCCGCCAGCCAGTCGGCGGCCTTCAGCGACTGGGTGATCACACCGGTGACATGCGTGCCGAGCAGGATCGTGCGCCAGGTCACGGCGCCTCCCTTGGCGCACCAGTCCTGGCGGAGCCGGCTGCCCAGCGCGTACGGGATCAGCTCGTCGCCGAGAGCGTGGTACAGGTACACCGGGTGGTCCGGCTTGTGCGTGCCGAGGTCCGACTCGTGCAGCCTCTTCTGCCACGCGGGCGTGGCCAGCGGGTCCTCGACGGTCAGGTCCGAGATCTTCTTGAACGCGCCGACCGTCGTGTCGATCAGGACGCAGTTCGCGCGGAGGAAGGCGATGAGCTTCCTGCCCTCCGCGTTGAGGTAGGAGTCGAGCTTCAGCTCGGGGAAGGCCGCGTCCTGTCCGGCCGCGGCCATGAACAGCAGCCCGGCGCCGTACGAGCCGTCGTGGACGGGGACCAGCTTGTCCAGCTGCGCCGGAACGCCGCCGGCGGCCGTGCCCAGCACATCGAGCTCGGGGGCGTAGGAGTCGTGCAGCTCGGCGGCCCAGCTGGAGGCCTGGCCGCCCTGCGAGTAGCCCATGATGCCGACCGGGCTCTGGGCGGACAGGCCGGCCTGGGGGAGACGGATCGCGGCGCGGGCCGCGTCGAGGACGGCGTGGCCGGCGGAGCGGCCGGCGGTGTAGGTGTGCTCGCCGGGCGTGCCGAGGCCCTCGTAGTCGGTGACCACGACGGCCCAGCCGCGCCCGGTGAGCTGCTGGACGAGGCCGGCCTCCACGACGGTCCCCTTGGGGAAGCCGCTGCTGGGGGCGCAGGAGTCGCCGAGCCCGACGGTGCCGACGGCGTAGGAGACGAGGGGGCGGGGTCCGGTGCGGCCGTCCTGGGGAACGATGACCGTGCCGGACACGACGTTCGGGGCGCCCGTCGCGGAGGTCGAGCGGTAGTGGATCTTCCAGGCCTTGGCGCCGGTGGGCTGTCCCGGGAGGGTCTGAAAGGCGGAGTCCTGGACGCTGACGACATCGCCGGGCGCGGGGGTCTCGGCGTGCTGGGCGGGGGCGGGGGCGGCGGGGCCTGCCGAGAGGGCGAATACGGCGGTGAGAACGGTGAGGGCGGTGACGGCGAGCGCTCTCGTGCGTGCGGGCATGGGCGGCTCTCCCAACGATCCTGTGGTGCTGGGCAGTTGCGGGGAAGCTCAGCTTTACTGACTTCTCGTCAACGAGAGCCGTCCGACTCGCCGCCGTGCGCATATGGGGTGCGGGCGGCCCGCGGCGCTCTGCCCCGGACCCCGCGCCTCAATCGCCGGCGGGGCTGAATTTGCGCGCCCATGCCGGGAAACGGGGCTGGATGTGCGGGTCGAGCCCGGGAAACTCAGCCCGTCCGGCGTTTGAGGACACGGCCGAAGGCCGTACGGGGGCGCAGCCCCCCGGGGCGAGGGTGACTGCCCTGTGCGGGCTGCCCGCGGGGCTCCGCCCCGGACCCCGCGCCTCAAGCGCCGGCGGGGCTGAGTTTTCAGCCCGTTGGGGGTCCCCCCGGACGGAGTCTGGGGGAGATTGAGGACACGGCCGAAGGCCGCATGGGGGCGTAGCCCCCCGGGGCGAGAGCGACGTGCCGGTCGCGGGTTGCCCGTGGTGGCCGAGAGGAGAAAAGGCAGGAGCCCCGTTTCGTACATGGCGTACGGAGAACGGGGCTCCTTGGGTACTGCTTTAATCGAGCGCGATCGTCGGCCCTCGGCTGATTAGGCCGGGGTGACGTTCTCCGCCTGCGG
Source organism: Streptomyces sp. NPDC051907 (assembly GCF_040681075.1). Taxonomy (NCBI): domain Bacteria; kingdom Bacillati; phylum Actinomycetota; class Actinomycetes; order Kitasatosporales; family Streptomycetaceae; genus Streptomyces; species Streptomyces sp. NPDC051907. The sequence continues at coordinate 53,396 of NZ_JBFAYB010000061.1, forward strand.
GCCCTTCGGGCCCTGCGTGACGTCGAAGTTCACGACCTGGTTCTCCTCGAGGGAGCGGAACCCGGACGCGTTGATCGCGGAGTAGTGAACGAAGACATCCGGGCCGCCGCCGTCCTGGGCGATGAAGCCGAAGCCCTTTTCAGCGTTGAACCACTTGACGGTTCCGGTAGCCATAAGCCCTCCTTGGGCCAAAGGGTTGCCCTGCTCCAGAACCTGCAAGAAGTCTGAAAACTACAAAAGCCTGCGGGTTACATGCTCCGCAGGCTCTGTACTGCAAGGGAAACCAAACTGCAACTTGCGTTGAGCCTAGCACGCAGCGTGTGCAGAGCGGTAGAGGGAAAGATCACGTCACCCGTTGGTTTGACGGGGGCTGGCTCGCGGCCCCGGCGCCGGGCCCGGCGGAGTCCCGGGATCCGCCCGCGGGGCCGGGACCTGCGACGGAGGGCGCGGCCGCGGGAGCGCGGCGCGTCGGCCCCGGCCCCCCCCACGCCGCGCCCCCGCGCCGTCTCGCGACACCGCGGGGC